>NZ_JAUORC010000079.1:0-1240 GCF_030547465.1 Shewanella sp. 5_MG-2023 | reverse complement strand
AGCATGTTAATAAACGGTGACCTTCCTACAGAGGACTTTCACCTCATTAGTTCATGCCCATGCTGGGCGTACACAAGCCCATCAAGCAGGACAAAAAACAGTTGGTTGTTTTTCGTGCCTCAAACATTATAACCAACAATTTTTTGCCCCTTATGGGGGCGTTATACAGCAAGGAACTATGAGCGAAATATTCAGGCAAAATAGCATCAATCTAGCCGTTTCATCGATAGCGATTTTATGCGCTTACCATTTTGGGTTTGGTGGTTTTTTGTTTTGGTTTGGTGGACTTTTAGTAATCCCTGCAGTTGCTATTTGGTTTCAATTCAAGTTTGCACTTGGCCATTTCGTCTTGCGCTTATTCGTTTCAACAGGACCTTGGTTAGTTCTTTGTTTTATCGGTCTGTACTGGGCATCAAAAACTGAACATGACGGCCAGCGTACGATGAATATGTTGTTTTTTGAAATGCCTTTGTATTCGGTTCTTGCTGGTATTATTTTTGTAACTGTCTGGTTTTTAATTAAACGATTGAAAAATCGGCGTTAATTGCTGTATAACAAGGCAAATTAAAAAAGGCGGACAAAAAACAGTTGGCTTTGTTCGTGCCTCACAAATTGTAGCCAACTATTTTTTGCCGTTTATTTGCGGCGTTATGTTTTTCTAGAGATATCGAGCTATGAACATTAGAGAAGCGACTAAAGCAGATTGGGAAAGCATCTGGCCAATTTTCAGTGAAATAGTGTCTGCTGGAGAAACGTATGCCTACGATCCAGAAACTACCAAGGAGCAGGCAGAGAGAATTTGGTTGGAATCACCAAGAAAGGTTTTTGTCTTCGAAGAAGAAGGGTTAACTCTAGGCACTTATTATCTGAAGACAAATCAGGCTGGGCCTGGAAATCACGTCTGTAATTGCGGTTATATGGTTTCCACTGCAGCCAGAGGCAGAGGGCTAGCTACCACAATGTGTGAGCATTCCCAGAGAGTAGCTACAGAGCTAGGGTATAAAGCTATGCAATTTAACTTTGTGGCTTCAAGCAATGAAGGTGCAATTCGTTTATGGACTAAGCTCGGGTTTGAGACTGTTGGGCAGCTTCCAAAGGCTTTTAATCACCCATCATTAGGCTATGTAAACGCGTTAGTCATGTACAAATGGCTAGTCAAACCATAATCGGGTAGCCGGAGGTATCTAGCCTCCAGCCCCCACACCACCCTGCATGCGGCTCCGCACAGGGCGGTTCCCAA
>NZ_JAUORC010000078.1:0-1290 GCF_030547465.1 Shewanella sp. 5_MG-2023 | reverse complement strand
GGCACTGGCACTGGCACTGGCACTGGCACTGGCACTGGCACTGGCACGAATGAAACCCCAATAGAAATAGCAAGTCAACAATCAGCACCACAATTAAAAGAAGATAATGCAGTGAATACTGCGAGTGGCGTAATGCAAGCTACAGGCACTGATGCTAACCAAGTGTTGTGGAGTACAGACAATGCTCAAGGTAAATATGGTGAGTTAACGTTAAACCAGTTAACTGGCGAATGGCATTACCAACTTGATAATAATAACCAGCAAACAAATGCATTATCTGAAGGGACTCATCAAACAGAACAATTTGTCATTTCGGCAACGGACAGCCAAGGCAATAAAGTGAGCTCGGTCATTGCTGTAGAGGTTGAAGGTAGTAACGATTTACCGCAAATTTCAGGTATACATCATGCTAGTCTCAATGAGTTAGGTTCAATTGATACCGTTTCAGGCAACCTCATAGCTACCGACCCAGATAATGGCGATAGCATCACTTGGTCGGCCTCAAATGGAATAGGTCAATTTGGCCAGCTCGTCATTGATTCAAAATCTGGAGAATGGCAATACGTTCTAGATAATCATTCAGCAACGACTTTAGCCCTACATCAGGGAGAAGTAGCAGTTGAAACTTTCACAGTCACAGCAACTGATAGCTCAGGCACCCCAGTATCCAAACAAGTTACCATTAGTATTAACGGTAGCAATGAAACCGCTCAAATTGGTGGCGTTTCATCGGCTAATCTAACCGAAGATAAAGACGTCCATCAAGGACAACTGCATGTCGATGGCGCCCTCACCGTAACCGATGTAGATTCAGGACAAAACCAATTCCAGGCCACAGTGCAACAAGGTCAATTTGGTACTCTGAGTATCAATAGTTTAGGCCATTGGACTTACACCGCTGATAACTCGCAGCCGACTATTCAAGGCCTGAAAACAGGCGAATCATTAACGGATACTCTCATAGTTCATTCCATTGATGGCACTGAGCAGAAAGTCACTGTCACCATTAATGGCACGGATGATAAAGCGGTGATTGCGGGTACCTCAACCGCCAGTTTAACTGAAGATAAAGGCGTGCATAGTGGGCAGCTTCGCGTCGACGGCGCCCTCACTGTTACTGATGTGGATAACGGTCAAAATCAATTCCAAGCCACCTCACTACAAGGTCAGTTTGGTACTCTATCAATCAATGAATTAGGTCACTGGACCTATACCGCCGATAACTCGCAGCCGAACATTCAAGGCCTTAAAACCGGTGAGTCAGTTACCGATACAGTGTTAGTTCATAGC
>NZ_JAUORC010000077.1:0-1365 GCF_030547465.1 Shewanella sp. 5_MG-2023 | reverse complement strand
AAAGGTATCACTCGGGCTTGTTCAACACTTGGGATAAGGACGCGGCTACGCGCGGCCTATCCTTATCTGTTATATTTTCATTTCATCTGAGCGCAGCAGAGAAAAGACTTTAAGGTCATGATATGAACCTTTCCATTTGCCATGCTGCCTTAATGTACCATCACACTTGAACCCTAACCGCTCCAATACAATTTCAGAAGCCCTATTACCAAGCATTACGTATGCTTCTATTCTGTTGACAAATTTAGGGCACTGCTTAGAAAATGAATACTCAACAACGCTCTTTACAGCTTCCGTAGCATAGCCTTTGCCCCATGAGTCTTTAATAAATTCATACCCAATAACAGCTATGTCATTACTTTCTTCAAAACGGTTAATGCCACAACTACCTATAAAATTGTTAGTTGATTTTTCACGGATTGCCCACCTGACACTCTTGCTTTCTTGAAACCGTTTTGTGTCATTTTCAATTAGCTCAACAGCCTCACTTTCTATGCTGAAATGCAAGTCGTAAAACTCAGTAACATCGCTATCAGAAAACATAGCAAAAATTGATTTGGAATCATCAACAGTTTGCTCATTTAAGATAAGTCTTTTTGTCTCAATTATTGGAAAATTACTCATAACTCTCTGAAAATATAACGCCCCAAGCAGGGGATTTTATGAGCGCTTTTCAGCGAGTAAAATTCCCGCTGACTTGGCTTGTTATACCCTTGCACTATTCTGAATACTTCCTAATGACCGACACCTTGCCGTCTTCTATTTCTAATACTTCCATAGTGTCGTAACTCTGATGCATCATTTCTTTAGTTTGGGGATGAATACCACTGCTTTTGGTTGAGTAAGTGATAACAACAACATTATTGGCTGGGACAACTTGAAAAAGTTCGGCTGAATAGTCTGTATGGGAGCCGAGATAATATGACATACCATTTCGCATGCTGTCTTTTCCGTCCGATAAGCGCGAATCATCTGGATCGTAAGGTAGGTGTTGGTGCCCTATATCATCTTTTAAAAACGACAAATAATGTTCTATGTCCTTTTTAGTCGCATTTGGTGCTTGGGTAGCTTTCCATGCTGTAAAGTACGATTTTCCAAATTCTGTTAAATCAATTTCACCTGCACTAAGTGATAGAGAAATCGAAAGGGATAACAAAAATAAATACAGTCTTTTCAAAATAACCTCCTATGTTAATTTGGGTATAACGCCTCATTAAGAGGCAAAAAATAGTTGGTTAAAATAAGCGACGAAGGAGCAAGAACCAACTGTTTTTTGTCCTGCTTTAATGACTTGATACTCATTGAGCCCCCTCCCTAGCAAGCCGCATCAGCGGTATGCTTAAGGTGACCAAACCAACAGGAGAA
>NZ_JAUORC010000076.1:0-1504 GCF_030547465.1 Shewanella sp. 5_MG-2023 | reverse complement strand
AGCAGCCACATAATAAAGAGTTTAGCTGATAGACACTGGGTAAAAACAGTGGGTCATAAAGAAGTGCCTGGGCGACCGGCACTCTATGCCACCACCAGTGAATTTTTATCTTATTTTGGCTTGAAAACCCTAGCAGACTTACCGTCGCTATCGGATGAAGAGTCATTGCAGGCGCTATTTGAGAAAGTCTCAATGGCGTCACAACAAACAGAAGAGTCGAACTAGATGAGCGAAAAATTGCAGAAAGTCTTGGCCCGTGCAGGCCATGGCTCCCGTCGTGAGATGGAGGCATGGATTGCTGCAGGCCGTGTTAGTGTAGACGGAGAAATTGCCAACTTAGGTGATCGCGTTGAAGCAGAAGCTAAAATCCGTATCGATGGCCGTGCTATAACCATCAAAACCGAAGATGACATTATTTGTCGTGTGTTGGCATACCATAAGCCAGAAGGTGAAATTTGTAGTCGTAAAGATCCTGAAGGCAGAACAACGGTTTTCGAACGTTTACCGACAATACGTGACTCACGTTGGGTAGCGGTAGGGCGTTTGGATATCAATACGTCAGGTTTACTGTTATTTACCTCTGATGGTGAACTAGCTAACCGTTTAATGCATCCATCAAATGAAGTTGACCGTGAATATGCGGTGCGCACATTTGGTGATGTACCTGAAGCGGCAGTTCAACGTCTTCGTAAAGGCGTGACATTAGAAGATGGTCCTGCCAACTTTGATACCATCAAAGCTGCTGGTGGTGAAGGCCTTAATAAATGGTGGCATGTGACCCTAAAAGAAGGGCGTAACCGCGAAGTTCGCCGCTTATGGGAATCACAAGAAGTGCAAGTTAGCCGTCTTATCCGTATTCGTTACGGCATGGTTGAGCTACCTAAGTCACTACCTCGTGGCGGTTGGGGTGAACTGGATATGGAGCAAGTAAACTACTTGCGCCAAGTTGCAGGTCTAGAGCCTGAAACTCGCACCATGTTAGGTACTGATAAACACAGTGTCGCTCGTGCTAAAGTGAAAGGCGCTAAGATCCGCCGAGCCGTGCGTAAGCACAAAACTACCGCAGCGCGTCCTAAATCAAACCGCCAGCGTAGTTAATACGTTTTAGTACGTGCTTGTTTGACACAAAAGGCCACACTATGTGGCCTTTTTAATACCTAAAACCTCTGCCTACTTATTAAAACACCCGTAATAAAGCATTATTAGTTAGTCATTTCGTGGTGTTTTGCTATTAATCTCATAATTCCCTATCGCTAACTTGAAACTGTGATATCTGCTAACTATATTTAATGTTGATGATTTTTTCATCAATTACGTACACTTACAGTTAAGGGAGTATTCAATGAAAAAGTTAATCGGTGCCATCTTTGTGTGTCTTATCTATGGCTGTGCTTCATCGCCAGCAACCTGGAAAGGAATGTCAGAAAGAGATATTGCAGATTGGAAAGCGATAGGCTTTGATGCAGCTAAAGCTCAAAAATGGAGTAAGAGCGGCTTTAATGCT
>NZ_JAUORC010000075.1:0-1563 GCF_030547465.1 Shewanella sp. 5_MG-2023 | reverse complement strand
AGTCTATTCGAGCGGGAGAACGAGTACTCAAGAGCATCACTCAATACCTTGCCACTAAGCTAAAACTGGTTGTTAATACACAGAAAAGCCAAGTGGTTAAGGTAAGTCAAAGCAAGTTCCTCGGGTTTACCTTTAACCGAGGAAAGATCCAGTGGCATGCTAAAACATTACACATTTTCAAACAAAAGATGAGGCGGCTGACGAACCGAAACTGGGGCGTGAGCATGGGTTATCAATTGTTTAAAGTGCGTCAATACATGCAAGGCTGGATCAACTATTTTGGCATCGCTAATGCTTATCAAGGGTGTGTCGACTTAGACCATTGGATCCGTCGTCGCGTACGTATGTGCTACTGGCGTCAGTGGCGAAAACCACGGACTAAGGTGCAAAACCTACTTAAACGTGGCGTCAAAATTCAAGTGGCCGTTGGTTGTGGTATCACAAGCAAAGGCCCATGGAGAAGTTCAAAAACACCAGGGATACAGCAAGCGCTGAGTAATGAGTATCTGAAGAAAGCAGGATTATATTCACTAAGAGATGGATGGATCGCAGTTCATTATTGTAATAAATAGGCTAACCAGAAAGTAAGTTAGGTGTTCTAAATGAACCGCCCTGTGCGGAGCCGCATGCAGGGTGGTGTGGGGGCTGGAGGCTAGATACCTCCGGCTACCCGATTATAACGATGATTTCATTGATTTATTTTTGATAAATGCAAGTTCAGAAGCTGTAACCCAACAAGCTACAATTAAACATAAATCGCCAAGTACAATTAAATTATCTAGATCCATTTTTATAGCAATAAACATTAAAATAACTGAGGGAATTAGACCAGCAAAGAATGAGCTCTTGAAAAATAAATTATGTGCAAAGTAGGCATACACACCACCAATTGCACCACCTACAACGGCTAGTAACAATAAAAATGCAAAGGCCATAAAAGATAGTTCTAAACCTTCAAAAGAATACCCAAGTAAAAAAAAGAAAATTGGTAATGTTAAAGCTGTTGTTACCAGCTTTGTAATATCATCTTTAGACAATTCTGACTCCTATCGTTATAACGCCTTACTAATGGGCGTAAAATACTTGGCTAAAATTAGCGACGAAGGAGCGCAAGCCAAGTGTTTTACGTCCTTTTGAGTAACTTGTTAGCAGTACATTACACTTGCTCAATGCTACTACCTTTAAACCATAAACAATCATTGTCTAAATCTATGAGGTTAGAAAGCTCATCGTATGGATCCAAGCTTAAATAGACCATTGAGTTCTTTGTAATGAGTTTACATTGACTAATGTAACTAGCTGAAAAATCTTCGTAAAGTGAATATTCTGTGAGTCTACAAATTTTAAATGAAGATATATCTCCATTATTTGAGACAAGCTTGATTTCAGCGAAATTATTTAATGTATCCCAATCATATCCAATGGTGATTTGGGAGAGCATTTTATCTCTGAAACTAGATGAATCCACGAAACTTTCCTTGTACTGCTAACGCCTGCCGCAGCCGCTGCAAAGACTGGTGGTTGTTTTGCTGGTTTTTAGCAAAACAAGTGACAGTTTTTGCA
>NZ_JAUORC010000074.1:0-1577 GCF_030547465.1 Shewanella sp. 5_MG-2023 | reverse complement strand
CAGCGATGCTTCCCTCACGCCGCAGGGGGCATCAATTAAGCCCCAAGGGCATGGAATATGAACTCACGGATTGAGTAGCGATAACCCTCACTCTCCGAAAGTAAAGAACAAGCCGTTACACGAGACCTTCGGCTCGTGAACTAAATCGTTATGTGCCAGTGCCAAAATGGAGTTCGCATTGAGTTATAGTATTAAATCAAAGTTGTTAATTAGTGCTGGAGTCATTGCTTCAGCTTCTGCTATTTGGCATATTCTGTGTATTTTTGGTGGCCCTAGTTGGTTTGCGTTTGCTCGTGCACCTCAACAAATAATAGACTCTGCGGTTCAAGGTACTTTACTTGCTCCAATTGGCACTATAATCGTTGCAAGTTTAATGTTTGCCTGTACTGTCTTTGCTTTTTCAGCAGTTGGTTTAATCCGCAAAGTCCCTCTACTTAAATCGGCTTTAATTACCATTGCAATACTTTGTACTTTACGTGGTTTAATTGCTATTCCAACATTTATGACTTCTTCAGGTTTAGATATTTGGCAAATTATAGCAAGCACCGTTTGGTTTTATGTTGGTATTTGTTTTATCGTTGGTAGTATAGAGCAATATAGGCTCGGTAAATCAGGCACATAACAAGGCAATTATGTGTGGGACGTCTAAAGCTTGGCTGGCGCTCATTCTTCGCTAATTTTAGCCAAGCTTAATACGCCCCATATTGCGGCGTTAGGTAACCAAGGAAGGGAGTCTTATGGAAGGTTTTAAATTTAGTCCCAAAAGCAAAAAAATTTTGATGCTGCTAGTTATATTAGCCCTTACTCCATTTGCACCTGAATTACTCTTGTTTATGGATGTTGCTGGTGTAGAAGTAGCCTTTACATGCCTCCTCATCATGATTAAGCCCATGAATCTTTGGGTTGAGTGCCAGATAGTTAAAATTAAAGAGTTCAGCCGTGTGATGATACTTGCTGTAAAGCAGCACCCCGTAAGTGATGCGCGAGTGTTTGCTGGTCATTATTTTGCCTTTTCTTTAACACTCCTATTAACAAGCTCACTATTTGTGTCAAGTTCAATATGGTTGCCGATTTTAGTCATGGGTAGGTATATAGCGTAAGGATACCTAACAAGCTGCTAAATCCAGATTCACCAAGGCTGTCATGCCATTTGCTGTGCAAATCGCCCGCCAGCACTTGGTTCACTTATTAGCAGGGCGTTATATGTTTTTCAAGTTTTGAGTATTAATTCAATAAGGAAGTTAACTATGTCGAATACAGAGCGTTCCAAAATGGATATAAATTTAGATAAGGTTCTCTGCCCACAGTGTTCGGAGAAAATGCCAGCTTTGCGTATACCAAAAAATATCCAGCAATTAATGTGGGGTGGTTGGACATGCCCCAAATGTGATTGCAAAATGGATAAATTCGGTAATGAAATGACAGAGTAAATAAACATATAACACATATGAGCCTTCCGCCAGTCAATAGGCGAGCCTAACTTATTTGACTGCTTTTGCGGTCAAATAAAAATCAATCAACAAATTCATCTACTTCGTCTGTCATTTAGCTGTCAAATCATCGTTTACAGCAAACAC
>NZ_JAUORC010000072.1:0-1617 GCF_030547465.1 Shewanella sp. 5_MG-2023 | reverse complement strand
TTCCCTCACGCCGCAGGGGGCATCAATTAAGCCCCAAGGGCATGGAATATGAACTCACGGATTGAGTAGCGATAACCTCCTCTCTCCGAAAGTAAAGAACAAGCCGTTACACGAGACCTTCGGCTCGTGAACTAAATCGTTACATTTCAAAATAGAGCGAGCATGGAACGAGCAGAAATAATAGAACCAGGGTTCTCCACCGCAGATGCTGAATTTCCAAACATCAATATGGATGAGGGTGATTTAGTCCTGAAGTTTAAAGATTGGCAAGAAGTCCAACGTGAAGTGTTCTTTTCAGATGTTGTTGCCTTTAAATGGCAAATGATCGAAACATTCATCGAAGGTGAAGAATACGATAGAAGCCATTTAATTACTGATTCATCGTGGTTAACAGAGCATCTAAAGCAAGGTGAAGTCGGTGCACAAGAAGATTACAAGCACTACAAATTCAATTTTAACGGTAACGGACAACTAGAGGTAATTAGCAATGGCTTTACAGTCAAAATGTAACAAGTCAAAGCACGCGGACTTGGTAAAGCTGTCACCTTTTTTGTTCCAAAAAAGTCGCCAACTTCACCAATCCGGTGTTTGAGGCGTTAGTTTGCAATTCGGTGTAACTAAGTATAATTAAGTTTTATATTAAATTATACGTAATCTATTATTCATAAAGGCTTTATATGGTTCAATATTCAACAGGACATATCATCAAACCCAAAAGTTGGGAAGAGTTTGAAGAAATCTCTAGAGATGCTATGGGGGTAAGGTGGAGTAATCCAGATTTGATAATGCACGGTAGACCTGGACAAGCACAAAATGGAATTGATATATATGGAAATAATCATATAGGCTTTGTTGGAATCCAATGTAAAAACACATTGGGCGGAGTAACAGAAAAAGTAATTCTAGATGAAATAATTAAAGCTGAAAGTTTTTCAAAATCTATTCAACAGCTTTATATTGCAACGACTGCTCCGCGAGATAAAAACACACAAGAGTTTGTCAGAGATCTCTCAGAAGCACGGAGTAAAGAAAAGCGGTTTGAAATTCAAATTTTGTTTTGGGACGATATTATCCAAGATTTAGTTTCAGAGCCGCGTCTTTTTTTAAAGCATTATCCTCAATGCGGAGGAGCGTATAATAGTAACAAAGAAAAAGTTGATTTAATTAATGAGATTTACAGTGCCTCTTGTCGTTTACTTGATGATATAAGAAGAATATTCCCATTTTATGGAGAGAAATTTAAACCTACGGAGTTAAGGTCCAATGTTAAAAGTCTCCTTCAAAAAATCAATGATTTTTCTTCGGAAGTTAAACAAAAAAAATTAATGTTACCTGATGAATTAGTGGAAATCATCTTCGACTTTATTGAAAGTATATCTCACCCTGTAAATATATATTACCTGTCTTTAACGGTATATGAAGATCATGAACTTCATACATTAGATGATGTAAAAGAAGATTCTTGGAAACGTATTTCTGAGTCATCATATGGACTACACGATATGATAAAAAATCAAATGAAATTATTGCTTAAAACAAACTAATCGGGTAGCCGGAGGTATCTAGCCTCCAGCCCCCACACCACCCTGCATGCGGCTCCGCACAGGGCGGTTCCCA
>NZ_JAUORC010000071.1:0-1706 GCF_030547465.1 Shewanella sp. 5_MG-2023 | reverse complement strand
AAAGACGTTCACGGTGGGCAACTTCGCGTTGACGGCGCCCTCACTGTTACTGATGTGGATAATGGTCAAAATCAATTTCAAGCCACCTCACTACAAGGTCAGTTTGGTACTCTATCAATCAATGAATTAGGTCACTGGACTTACACCGCTGATAACTCACAAACAGCCATTCAAGGCCTTAAAACCGGTGAGTCAGTTACCGATACAGTGTTAGTTCATAGCGTTGATGGCACTGAGCAAAAAATCACTGTGACCATTAACGGCACGGATGATAAAGCGGTGATTGCGGGTACTTCAACAGCACAGCTAACTGAAGATAAAGACGTTCACGGTGGACAACTCCGCGTTGACGGGACGTTAATCGTAACAGATGTAGACAACAATCAAGCGCAGTTCAACGCTGAAAGCCTACAAGGTCAGTTTGGTACTCTATCAATCAATGAATTAGGTCACTGGAATTACACCGCTGATAACTCACAAACAGCCATTCAAGGTTTAAAAACCGGTGAGTCAGTTACCGATACAGTGTTAGTTCATAGCGTTGATGGCACTGAGCAAAAAATCACTGTGACCATTAACGGCACGGATGATAAAGCGGTGATTGCGGGTGCTTCAACAGCACAATTAACTGAAGATAAAGACGTGCATGGTGGGCAACTCCGCGTCGATGGTGGACTCACTGTTACTGATGTGGATAACGGTCAAAATCAATTCCAAGCCACCTCACTACAAGGTCAGTTTGGTACTCTATCAATCAATGAATTAGGTCACTGGATCTATACAGCTGATAACTCTCAGCCGACTATTCAAGGCCTGAAAACAGGCGAAACCGTTACCGATACAGTATT
The DNA here is from genome assembly GCF_030547465.1 of Shewanella sp. 5_MG-2023. Lineage (NCBI taxonomy): Bacteria > Pseudomonadati > Pseudomonadota > Gammaproteobacteria > Alteromonadales > Shewanellaceae > Shewanella > Shewanella sp. 5_MG-2023. Next base: position 858 of record NZ_JAUORC010000071.1, on the reverse strand, counting down.
AGTTCACTCGGTTGATGGCACTGAACAAAAAATCACTGTCACCATCAATGGTACTGACGACAAAGCGGTGATTGCGGGTACTTCAACAGCACAGCTAACTGAAGATAAAGACGTCCATCAAGGACAACTGCATGTCGATGGCGCCCTCACCGTAACCGATGTAGATTCAGGACAAAACCAATTCCAGGCCACAGTGCAACAAGGTCAATTTGGTACTCTGAGTATTAATAGTTTAGGCCATTGGACTTACACCGCTGATAACTCGCAGCCGACTATTCAAGGCCTGAAAACAGGCGAATCATTAACGGATACTCTCATAGTTCATTCCATTGATGGCACTGAGCAGAAAGTCACTGTCACCATTAATGGCACGGATGATAAAGCGGTGATTGCGGGCACCTCAACCGCCAGCTTAACCGAAGATAAAGATGTTCATTCAGGTCAGCTCCGAGTTGATGGCGCCCTCACTGTTACTGATGTAGATAACGGTAAAAATCAATTCCAAGCCACCTCATTACAAGGTCAGTTTGGTACTCTATCAATCAATGAATTAGGTCACTGGACCTACACCGCTGATAACAGTCAAAATGCTATTCAAAGTCTGAAAACGGGTGAGTCACTTACCGATACAGTATTAGTTCACTCGGTTGACGGCACTGAACAAAAAATCACTGTCACCATCAATGGCACGGATGATAAAGCGGTGATTGCGGGTGCTTCAACAGCACAATTAACTGAAGATAAAGACGTGCATGGTGGGCAACTCCGCGTCGATGGTGGACTCACTGTTACTGATGTGGATAACGGTCAAAATCAATTCCAAGCCACCTCACTACAAGGTCAGTTTGGTACTCTATC
>NZ_JAUORC010000070.1:0-2065 GCF_030547465.1 Shewanella sp. 5_MG-2023 | reverse complement strand
CTATAAAGGTATCACTCGGGCTTGTTCAACACTTGGGATAAGGACGCGGCTACGCGCGGCCTATCCTTATCTGTTAGCTTTCTTTAACTACTAAACTGAAAGCTTTCTACCATTTCTATTCTTTGTTTTAAACTATCTAAACTTATAGAATTTCTAAAGCCATTAAAGCTAGTGGATATGCTAATTATTTTATCTGAATACCGCTTTTTCTCTTTAGTGGCACCTTCGTCTTTTGTTATATCTTCATGACGTTTCAAAGAGTTTCCAACTGTACTACTATCATAATCATCGTATTTAGCTCCGATTAAAAAGCCTTCTACTAAAGCACAAGAATGAGAATCTAAAAGCTTTGACTCGGGGATCATGCCATACAAATCGCTAATCAATTTTTCTGGAGTATCACCCTTATTGATATAGTCATTATAATTATCATAATGATACTCTTTGGCGATAAGAAGAAATGCTAATAATGCTGGGTAAAGATATATGTTTTCAGCCGTTGATTGAATGACCAAATTTATTTTTGCGAAAAGTTGCTCAACTTCACGTAGCGATAATTTTTTAGCGTTAGCTAACAACTTAAATGTATCTTTCAAATAATCTTTATCGTATTGAAATTCACGGTACTGCATTCTTTTTTGAAAGAAGTCATTAAACCCAAAGTTTATATATAATTGATCAACAAATGCATCTAAATCACTTTCGGGAAGTGTATATTCAATATCAATAAATCGCCTTAAATAGCCTATTGCTTCAAATTCAGCTCCGTATATCCCCTTTACACTGTGAGAGAGCTGAATCTTGTCCATAGCTAATACAAATACTAGCCCTTCAATATCAAGTAAGTGTTTAATTCTTTCAAGTAATTCAATTGCATAAGTAGGTCGACACCTATCTAGTTCATCAATGAATATAAACAAACGAGTTGTGTCACTTCCATCGTTGCTTAGAACCTTGGAAACACCAGATTTAAACTGTGATATTGCTTCTTTATTTTTTGTATACTCTGCTAAGAAATCTTTAGTTAAACCTTCCATCATTTTAGATGACTCATCTTCAATGATTTTTTCAGTATCTAAAATTCCTGCTGTCCCTACTTTTATTAATGCCGGTATTCCTTTTTTTAGTATATGAGAACCAGCTTTTTTCGTGGATTCCCAAGCCTTATTTTTCTCCTCATCACCGTTTATGAGTGTTTCTATTTTTTCATTTATTTCACCAAGAAAAGCTTGTAAAGGGTCACTGGCAAAGTCTGTTTCCCATGCACTAAAATAGATCGAGTTATGTTCTTTGTTTATTAACTGTGCATGTAACATCTCTAAGAAGGTTGTTTTGCCTTGCCCCCAAGGTGCATTTACAGATAAAACGATAGGAGAACTAATGTTCTCTAATAAAGTTGAAAAATTATCAACATGAGGTTGACGATTCAACCTATCATTTTTGAAAGGGTTTTCTGAGTCTACTATTACTTTATGAGACTTAAATTCCATTTTTCGACCTAGTTTGATTTGAAAGCTAACGCTCCTATAACAGGTGCAGCTATGCTGCATCCTTGTTTATAGGCTCATATGTGTTATGTAGTTTTTATATACGCCTCTGTTTCTTTAGAAAAAGCCACATACAATTGAAAACCAACATACAAAATTAAAACAAAAATCAATAGTAATGGAGAAACTTCAAATTGAAAACTCCCCAACCCCATTTGAGCAACTCCGTCACCACCAAATAGAGTATGCATAATTAAACCAAACCCAAGACCTAACGCTTGAATAGCTACGATAACCTTTAGAGCAATTAACGCTAGAACATTTTTAGTTAGTAAGCCATATGACACCAGAAGAAAAGAAATACTTACCCAATCTGTTGGTTTATCTGTGAATAAAGTAAGCAGAGCACTAAATCCAAAAAGAAAATACAAAGCGACAATAATTAATAAAGGGAACGGTCTTTCTGACGACTTATCCATTTTAATCTATTCCTGAGAACTACATAACAGCTTATTCAATAGCAGCACAATAATGTTCCAGGCTGCTCAATTCAAACTTCAAAGATACCATCGCTAAGT
>NZ_JAUORC010000007.1:0-168314 GCF_030547465.1 Shewanella sp. 5_MG-2023 | reverse complement strand
GCGGGAGCTGGATTTGAACCAACGACCTTCGGGTTATGAGCCCGACGAGCTACCAAACTGCTCCATCCCGCGTCCGAATAAAAACTAACTTGCTTAAACTTCTCTTTAGCAACCATGATTAAATGATTGTAGGAGCTGGGTTTGAACCAACGACCTTTGCCAGTTTATATTAGCTGAGCCCGACTATTTATATGCTAACTAATTGTCTGCTTACTAAGGTTAAATGGTTGCGGGAGCTGGATTTGAACCAACGACCTTCGGGTTATGAGCCCGACGAGCTACCAAACTGCTCCATCCCGCGTCCGTTTAAGCGGGGCAGACTATAACGGCCAATCTTGTTCTTGGCAAGTCATAATGACAACTTTATTACTGCTTGCTGACTTACTGAGCACCAATAGCAAAAAATAGCGGCTTTATAAGGCAGATAGCCCTGTTATAGCCGTAGTTTTGAAACAGAAATGAAAGTTTACTCACCAATACAGGGCTATATCGGTAATGTATTGTATAAAATGTGGCAATTAACAGACATTTTCACACCTAATATCGGTTTAGGTATATAATGCATGCTTAATTATATCTGTGAGTTGATGACTGTCTATCCATGTTAAATTTTTTTGCTGCTGCCCCAAAGGGGTTTGAATATAGCTTATCCAATGAGCTTAAAGAGTTTGGTGCTACTGATGTTAAGGAAAGCGTCGCTGGTGTGTATTTTTCTGCGCCGTTAGAACTTGCCTATCGAATTACATTGTGGACTCGACTTGCTAGCCGAATTGTTGTGGTTATCTATAAAGGTGCTTGTGAATCTGCTGAGCAACTTTATAACGCAGCTTACAGTATTGATTGGCCGTCTCACTTCTCAAACGATAGTACCTTCAGTATCGATTTTCACGGTACTGGCGGCTTTATTAATAATACCCAGTTTGGCGCTTTAAAAACCAAAGATGCGGTTGTGGATCGTTTTCGCGATGATGGTTTAGATAGACCTGATGTTGGACGCGTCAATGCTGAATTTAGAATTGATGCCCATTATCGTAATAATCAATTAACGCTTTCAGTTAATTTCTCTGGCGCTTCTTTACACCAACGTGGCTACCGATCAATAACCGGTGAAGCACCTCTGAAAGAAAACTTAGCCGCTAACATGCTTATAAGAAGTGGTTGGCAAGCAAATCCAATTACATTATTAGATCCCTTTTGTGGCAGTGGTACCGTTGTTATCGAAGCGGCATTAATGGCTGCAGATATTGCTCCAGCTCTTAAACGCGCCCGTTTTGGTTTTGAGCATTGGCATCAACATGACGATACCCTATGGCAAGGGATTTTAAATGAAGCAAAAGCCCGAGCCAGTCTTGGTAAAACTCGCTGCGCATTGAAGTTTTTTGCCTCTGATATTGACGGTCACCTTGTAGCGCTTGCAAAACAAAACGCAGAAAACGCCGGTGTTGCTGATTTAATTGAATTTAGTGTTTCAGATGCACTTGATGTTACTCCACCAGTAGAAGCGGGTTTCTTAATCTCAAACCCACCATATGGTGAGCGTTTAGGTAGCATTACGGAATTATTGAAGCTGTATTACAAGCTTGGCGATAAGTTTAAAAAAGACTTTGGCGGTTGGAAAATTGCCATGTTGTGTAGTGATATTGAATTACTCTCAGCATTAAAGCTAAAAGCCGATAAGCAAATGAAGATGTTTAACGGTGCACTAGAGTGTGGCTTTAACTTATATACTTTGCATGCTAAAAGCACTCGCCGTGAAATGCCGGTGTTGCCTGAAGGTGTTGATATTGCAGATATCTCGCCTGCTTTTGCTAATCGTATTAAAAAGAATATGAAGCAACTAACCAAGTGGGCTAAAAAAGAAGGTATTGATAGTTACCGCATTTATGATGCTGACTTACCTGAATACAATGTGGCAGTTGATAAATATGTCGATTATGTGGTTATTCAAGAATACTCTGCGCCTGCGACTATTCCTGAAGCGGTGACAAAGCGTCGTTTAACCGATGTATTACTTTCATTGCCTGCAGCATTAAATATGGACCCTGATCGCGTTACCTTAAAGACCCGTGAAAAGCAAAAGGGCACCAACCAGTATCAAAAGCTTGATCAACAAAAGCTGGAGATCATTACCCAAGAGTATGGCGCTAAGTTTAAGTTAAATTTAACTGGCTACCTTGATACCGGTTTATTCTTAGATCATCGTTTGACCCGTAAATTAGTTGGTGAAAAATCAGCGGGTAAAAATGTGCTGAATTTATTTTCTTACACAGGCTCTGCATCGGTACATGCGGCATTAGGTGGGGCTAAATCTGTCACTACAGTCGATATGTCAAATACTTACCTTGCTTGGGCAAAAGAGAATTTTGATTTAAATAATTTATCAGGTAAGCAATATCAATTCATCCAAGCTAACTGTATTCAGTGGGTGAAAGATTGTGAAGAGAAATTCGATCTGATATTTATCGATCCGCCAACTTTTTCTAATTCAAAAAGAATGGAAGATAGCTGGGACGTTCAACGAGACCATGCGGCAATGCTGGTTGATTTGATTAAAGTATTAAGCCCTAATGGCGAAATTATTTTCTCGAATAATAAGCGTAAATTTAAAATGGATATCGAGCTTTTAAGCCAATATAAAATGGACATTAAAAATATCGATAGTCAAACATTACCATTGGATTATAAGCGTAATCCGCACATCCATAATACTTGGTTAATTACCCATGCTAAGTCTCCTTACGCTAAATAAGCTTTAAGGTTAAAAGTATGAGTTCTAACCCAACAACAGACAGTGCAGGCCTAATTTTATATCACACAGATGGCTGTCATCTGTGTGAAATTGCTCAAGCGTTAGTTGAGCAATTAGGCATTGACTATCAACATATTGATATTTGCGATAATGACACACTGGCAAGCCGTTATGGCATCTCTATACCAGTGTTAGTTATGGATGAAAAAGAATTGTTTTGGCCCTTTGATGCCCAGCAGTTAACAGAATTTATTAGGAGCGTCGCTTGAGTTTAGTTCGTATTAATAATGGCTCTTTAGCCTATGGCTATACCCCGTTATTGAAAAATGCTGATTTCACTATTTTACCTGGTGAGCGAGTGTGTATCGTAGGCCGAAATGGGGCGGGTAAATCAAGTTTAATGAAAGTGCTGTCAGGTGATGTATTACTTGATGACGGTGAATTTAATATTGCCTCTGATGTGAATGTCAGTCGACTACAGCAAGATCCGCCTAAAGCTGAAACCGGCACGGTTTATAAATATATCTCTTTAGCATTAAAAGAAATTGGTGAAATGCTAGAGCGTTATCATAAGCTTTCACATGACGTTGCTACCGCTGAACCTGATGAAATGAACAAGATGCTCAATCAAATGCAGCGCTTGCAAGAGTCATTAGATCATAATAACGGCTGGCATTTAGATTCTCGTATTATTCAAAATTGTGAATTGTTAGGCTTAGATCCCGATAAACCCCTTAGTGAGTTATCAGGTGGCTGGCAGCGTAAAGTGGCATTAGCAAGAGCCCTAGTTAGCGAACCGGACTTATTATTGCTTGATGAACCGACCAACCACCTTGATATTGATACCATTGAATGGCTTGAAGAGTTTTTATTAAACTTTAAAGGCGCTATCGTGTTTGTCAGTCATGACCGTGGCTTTATTCATCGTATGGCAACACGCATTGTTGATTTAGATCGCGGCGTAGTGACATCGTGGCCGGGTAATTACCATGCTTATTTAGAAGGTAAGCAAGAGTGGTTGCGTGTTGAAGCGGAACAAAATGCCCATTTTGACAAAAAATTAGCAGAAGAAGAAACTTGGATCCGTCAAGGGGTAAAAGCCAGACGTACCCGTAATGAAGGCCGAGTGCGCGCCCTTAAAGCATTAAGAAATGAACGCAGTGAGCGCCTGAATCGTCAAGGTAATGCCAAGATGAACGTCAGTGATACTGAGCGTTCTGGTAAGTTAGTATTTGATATTAATAATCTTAATTACAATTTACCTGATAAAGATTTAGTTAAAAACTTCAGTTCAACGGTTATACGTGGTGACAGAATTGCCTTAATCGGGCCAAACGGTTGTGGTAAATCAACATTAATTAAGCTATTAATTGAGCAGCTTTCGCCGCAATCAGGTGAAGTTAAAGTCGGTACCAAACTCGAAGTTGCCTATTTTGACCAATACCGTGAAGCGTTAGATCCAGAAAAAACCGTTGAAGAAAACGTAGGCGACGGTAAGAAAACCGTTACGATTAACGGTCAAGATCGTCATATATTAAGTTACTTACAAGACTTCTTGTTTTCACCTATGCGTGCACGTACCCCTGTTAAGGCGTTATCAGGTGGTGAGAAAAACCGATTGCTATTAGCACGCTTGTTATTGCGACCTGCAAACTTAATTATTCTCGATGAACCAACCAATGACCTTGATATTGAGACCCTAGAATTGTTAGAGTCCTTACTAACTGATTTTAAAGGGACCTTATTGATTGTTAGTCACGACAGGGAATTTATTGATAATACCGTGACCAGTAGTTGGTGGTTTGCCGGTAATGGTAACTGGCATGAGTATGTTGGCGGATACAATGATGCCGTCTCTCAGGGCGCTAAATTTTATTCTGAGGAACAAGCAGCAACATCTGTTGTCCAAACTCCTGCGCCAGTAGAAACTAAGCCTGTAAAGCAGACTAAAGCTGCCAGTACAGCACCTAAAAAATTATCGTTCAAACTTCAACGTGAACTCGAACAACTACCGAGTAAAATGGAAAAGTTAGAACAAGAAGTAGAAGAAATACAAAATACTGTGGCTTCAGCTGATTTTTATAGCCAACCACAAGATACCGTCAACTCAGTGCTTAAAGCATTGGCGACAAAAGAACAGGAATTGGACACTTGCTTCGAGCGTTGGGAAGAACTCGAATCACTGAAGTAAGCGTATAATAATAATAGGAATTATAATGAAGTCGAAGTTTGATAAGGCATTATCTGTCGTTGCCTTGAGTGTGCTTGGCGCTATCGGAAGTGTACATGCCGCTCCAGTATATGAAATTGTAAACATTGAAGATTTTGATCTTAAAGGCACAGTAGACGGTACCCGAAGTGGTTACGCCATGGCTGTTAATGCCAACAATGAACTTGTAGGTGTTTCTAAAGGTAAGAAAAAACTATCTGTCGATGATGACGAAGATGACAATGACGTTATTGATGTAGAAGATGGTATCGCACCTGAAGAAACCATTATTTATTCAGTATTTTTGCCTCTGGTGGCAAATAACTTTACTTTCACAGCGGAAGAAAACGATGCTGAGTCAGCTTGGTATCCAAACTTCTATAGCGTTAATGGCACTACAGCACCAACCGATGTTGATGATGAAGGCGAGTTAATTATCAATTCGGTTGATACCTTTTTCTATGGCATGAATGACAACAATTACAAAGTTGGTTCATATACTGCGCCTGAAAAAACTATCGACTATGTTGGTAGTGATGAAGACCAAGAGTTTTGGTACTATCGCGATTTTGAGCTTCGTGGTGTCGCTGTCACGCCTGACGGAGAAGAACTTGAATTAGTACCATCTTACGAAACTTATATTCGTGAAGATGATGGTTTTGAAGTTGAGTTAGGTGGCTGGTCAGCGGCTGCGGCAATTAACGATAATAATTTGGTGGCAGGTTATGCCAGTACTGACATTATTGAATTCAGCTCAGATCGTATCGATAGTTGTATTGACGCAGATTTAGACGCAGATGAAGACTCGCCAGCGCCAGTTGAAATATGCGTACAGGCAGATCAATTCCCATCAAATGGTCGTCGTAACATTCAGTATCAAACCCGCGCCCACGTATGGCAAATTGCTGATGATAATACTATTCCTGCTGAAAACGTGATTGAGCTAGAGTTAGGGTTAACCCCTGATGAAGACTCTACTTTAGTGTATACCGCTCAGGCTTTAGGTATTAACAACAATGATGTAGTGGTAGGGCGCTCACACGTTTACCGTAATGGTAAAAAAGATGACCTTTATCAAGACGCTGCCTATTGGGTAAAAAATGCCCAAGGAGAATATGAATACCAGTGGATTGATACCGATATTTTCAAAGATGATGTATATAGTTCAATAGCTCGTGATATTAACGACAACGGTATCGTCATCGGTACTTTTTATAAATATGTCAGTGGAATTTTACGGGATAAGTTCTTCTATTACGATATTAACAACCCATCTGCTGAAATCGTAGTACCTAGTGACTTTCAAGATTCAGGTATTTCAGAGCTAAGTAGTTACCCAAAAGCCATTAATAATGCAGGTCAAGTGGTTGGTAATATTGAGGTCACTTATGATAAAGATAAGCCGCGACCAAAAGCAGGTTTTCTTTATAACATCGGTGATGATGAATTTGTGAACCTTAATGCGACTTTAACGTGTGAGTCAAAAGGCTATGAGCAAGATGCTGATGGCAAATGGACTCGTTATCCGGTTGAGGTTATTGATGGTGACGGCTCAATTTTAAGCTATGACAGTGAAATATATGTGGTTGAGGCCAATGACATCAATGAAGACGGCACCATTGTAGGTACAGCATTTATTCGTAAACCTTTATACCAATTTGATACCGATGGTAATTTGATTCTTGATGAAGACACTAACCTACCGTTATTTGAAATAAATGGTAATGGCGACCCTGTAACGTCTTATTTACCGCGTATGGTGGTAATGAAACCGGTATCAGGTAACGAACAAGCCTGTACTGAAAGTGATGACGTAGAAGATGAGCCCTATGTAAGAAAAGGGGCGGCTAGCTTTGCTTGGTTATTCGCTCTGCCGTTACTTTGGTTACGTCGTCGCAAGCTTAAGTAGAGAGCATTTTTTGAACTAAAAGTCGAGGATTATTCCTCGATTTTTTTTTGCTTTTTATCTCAATACTTTAATTAAAAACACATAATTTTGTCATATTTTTGCATTGATCTTGTGTGAAATTTCACCTATTTGTAATGCTGAAGCGAACGCTTCTTGATTAACAAAATGAGGATGTGTTAATGAAAAGACAAAAAAGAGATAAGTTAGATAGAGCTTTTTCTAAGGGATTCCAAGCAGGTATTGCAGGGCGCTCTAAGGAGCTTTGCCCTTACGGAACTTTAGATTCTAAATCTCAATGGTTAGGTGGTTGGAGAGAAGGCGTAGATGGACGTATGAGTGGTTTGTTTAATAAATAAATGAAAAGGCATCATATTAATATCTTTGCCCTCAGGGGGTTGATTGAGGGCAAAATAATGCCGTTTAGCTAAGTTAACCCGAAGCAACATTAGCTAACAGTGATTACTATTCATATTCAGTGAAATGCTTAAAAGGTCGAGGTATCCTTAAAAATACCGACTTTCAAATCAGTAGCCGAGTAAATCTCACGGCCATCCACTTCCATAGTGGCATCAGCAATCCCCATAACCAGCTTACGGTGAATCTTTCGTTTTAAAGTGAGCTTATAGGTGACTTTTTTCGCTTCCGGTAATACTTGCCCGGTGAACTTTACTTCGCCAACCCCAAGTGCGCGCCCTTTACCTTCTGCGCCTTCCCAGCCTAAATAAAAGCCAACCAATTGCCACATGGCATCTAAACCTAAGCAACCTGGCATCACAGGATCGCCATTAAAGTGGCAGTCAAAAAACCATAAATCAGGGGTGATATCGAGTTCAGCGACTATTTCGCCTTTACCATATTCACCACCGTCAGCATTAATGGTTGTGATCCTATCTATCATCAACATATTATCGACAGGCAGACGTGGTGAGTTAGGCTCAAAAAGGTTGCCATTACCACATGCGATCAGCTCTTTTTTAGTGAAACTGTTAGCTCTTTTCATTTAAATATTTACCACTTTATTACGAATAGGCTGACAAGATAGCGAACACGTGTAAGCTAAACAACTCCGATCACTATAATATCTTTAATTTCATTAATATTTTTTGTAAAAAGCTTAATTCGAGCTCTTCATCATCGTGGCCAGCCATTTTTTCTAAACGTGTTTGGACCTGGCCATAAATTGATTCAGCAGGAAAATCATTGTCTTCGTTTCTTACCCCTGCTGGAGCTTTCATTAATAAATCGATAGCTTGATCCATATGCTCAATTGCATGAATATGAAACAAGCCTTTTTCAACGGCCTCAATAACTTCGGTTTCAAGGTTTAGTTGTAGCACATTCGATTTAGGAATAATAACGCTGTGCTCACCTGTTAAGCCACGTCGCTTACATAAATGATAGAAGCCTTCGATCTTTTCATTCACACCACCAATGGCTTGCACCGCGCCGAATTGATCAAGTGCGCCCGTAATGGCAAATGCTTGGTTAATCGGCTGCTCGGCAATGGCAGACATTAAGCAGCAGTACTCAGCTAAAGAGGCACTATCGCCATCAATCTCTTGATAAGACTGCTCAAACACTATATTGGCATTTAAATGCAAAGGTACATCGCGACCAAAAATACGGTACAAGGAAGCTGAAAGGATCATCATACCTTTAGTATGAATATTACCGCCCAACTCTGATTTCCTCTCAATATCAATCACTTCACCGTCACCATAATGGACAGAGGTAGTGATCCTTGCCGGCTCGCCATAACTTGAATCATCAGTGTCAATCACAGTTAAGCCATTAATCTGGCCGATTATTTCACCGCTCGTTTGCAGATTAATGAAATTATCATCAAAGTTTTGTGCTGAATAAACCTCAGAACTGTCATGGCGTGACTTTGACTGTCTAAGAGCTTTTGCTATGGCAGTTGAATTGAGCGAAGCACTATTAGAGTATGCTTTAGCTTGAGTCAGTACCGGAACTATTTGCAGCATTGATAAACTTAAGCGTTGCTGATGCTCAGTAAGTTTGGCGCTGTAATTAAATAGCGGTATCAAGCTTGATGGCTCTAATTGAATGTTATAGGCATCAGCTAAACTATTTAGCCATTGCAGATACTGAGTTTCATTATATTTAGTTAAATCAATTTCTGAGTTAACCTCGCCAAGCAGTGGAAAGTTTTTATAAAAAACTCTGTCTTCAGTTCTTAAATGAGTAAACAAGTTAGCTGAGCCCATTAGCACAATTTTACAATTGAGTGGGATTGGCGCGATATCGTTGCTAATTTTATATTGTTTATGCTCGAGGATCTGCATGACAAAATCCCACAGGCCTTCACGTTTCCATAAAGAGTTAGCATCAATAAAAACGAAATGGTTGGAGGCTAAAATGCCAGCTTTATACTGGCTAGACTTATCAGTCTTATGCATTTTACCGACTAGATCAGCGCGGCGAATAGAGCCACTAACATAGCTGTAAAGGGTATTTTGATGCGCAACAGTGCCAACATTCTCTGCCGGTAACTCAGCCTGCCAGCGGAAATTAAAATTGTGATTTTCATCTTGGCTTTTAGTCGCAACCAAAAAGGAATCTGATGGCGTATTAGCCTGACTCACAAGGGCTTTAATAAACAGTTCACGCTCAATACCCGCAAAATCAGCGACAAATAAATGTTGGTGTGCAAGTTTAGTCATTAAATTAAATGCATCTAAACAACGCTCTTGTCCCAACAATAAATGGCTTAGATAAGCAGTAGAAGGTAAAGATTGAGGTAACGTAAACTGAGGAGCAAGTTTGGGTATAGAAATTAAAGTTGTGGTCATAGCTTTAAGTATCAGAAATAGTTAAAGCGATTTTAGCATATATTATCGTCATATCATTGAAATGTTCGATGCTTTGCGGATTATCTATGGGCTTGCTGGAAAAATATGACACTGGATTGCTATATTCAAGGCCATTGCTGCTTCTTATTTGGGGTTTAGCGTAATTCTTTAAACAAAATGTAATCGCTAAAAGCGTGTTTGTTGATAGAAAAGGTGAGGGAATCCAGTGGTGTAGAAGGTGATTTTTACTCACCTGATTAGCAAATGAGCCAACAAAGGTGGAAAAATGTCTTAAAAGCTTATTTGATGAGCATTTGAATGTTTTTTTATAAATTCCGGTTTACAACGAGGTCTGATACTTATATTATTCTCGGCGTTCGGAGAGATGGCAGAGTGGTCGAATGCACCGGTCTTGAAAACCGGCATGGGTTTGTAGCCCATCTAGGGTTCAAATCCCTATCTCTCCGCCATATTTAAGATGAAAGGCTCATCAGAAATGATGAGCCTTTTTTCGTTTAACTTACTAAAAATATTGAAGATTAATACTATCAATTCAAAACTACTTTATTGTCTAGTGTTTGAAGTGCCTGTTTTATAGTCACTTATCTTCCTTGAGAGGATTGACTCAGTCAATATCCCTGCTTTTCGCATCAGCAGAGCTCCTATTAACGTGTACCTCACACGTATCTGTTTAGCCACATATTTACGTGATAAAGGCTTTCCTTTTGATGTAAAAGTATCTTTGTTAACCCTAGGCTTTGCTGAAGCCATATTAGCAATATAGGCGCTATATCGATGTAGCAAGTACACTCAAAAAAATCATCAATGCCATAGATCATCAAATCTGTATTAATGACTTTATTCGTTATGTTGATGAAGTGATTAACAGTCTTCGCAGTGAGTTTGAGAAAAACAAGTCGGCCATCAGTACAAAGCCAGCAAGTTTTAGTATCCCCATCAGAGACACTAAGCTGCCACAACACAGTGAAACTTACTCAGTAGCCAAACCACTGCCAGTTATGAGCTTGAATAATGCATTGGCAGCATTTGTTACCTCAAAAGAGAAATCAGGTTTTAGTCCACTACTTATTAACCAGCATCTATTAACCAGCTTGCGCAAAGACCCCGTCACTTCGTTGAGTTGCTGCCCAAAATAGGAAATCGATCATCAAAAAGATACCTAAGCTATTTGCGTTAACGATATTACTTCGGCTGATGCCATGAAGTATCGTGATGAGCTACTCATGCAGGGTTAACGCTATAAAGAATACTTAGCTGGCGTATTTCAGTTTTAATTCGTATGGTCGATGACATAGTAATTGAGTGGAAAAAGAGGCATTAGCACGTTATATATATGAAGTAATTTCAGTTTCTGAAAAACAAAATCATGATAGTCAATTTGAAGTTCCACAGGGTAATAAAACTCAAGATAGACAATAAAAAATAAGAAGTTCTAGAGGTTAGATTTTAAAACTGAAATTAATTAATTTTATGATTAAGATCAGCTTTAATTGGTAATTTCGAAGCTTGTCGCGATTTACTCATATTGAAGTGAATTGAACTCAACTCTTAGCTACGACTTATGGTTGAAATAATTATCATCTTGAGTCGTTAATTTGCTTTAATAAAATATATATATATAGTGTGTCTATTTTTGAATGAGTCACTTACTTATTGATTATATGAGATAATATCTGTTTTTATCTGTGGCATTTTTTTTATCCGCTTAATTGTTCATTGGCTGAAACTGTGTAGTGCTACAGGCAAGGTTGATGTTTATCCTGTTTGTTGATATTTGTAGATTTGATAATTTACTAATCTGATTTAGACTTAAAACTGTCATTTTTATGGCGTATTTTTAATTTAGGCTGTTAAAGGGTTATTTGTATTTTATTAGACCAAGCTACAATTGATAAAGCTTGCTGTTATGGCTAAATTCAATAAATTTCATTAGTTAGAGTCGAGTCTTGAGGGATCGAATCTGAACTTTACTCAAACAACATAGGTTAATGATTCGGTATGTATTGGGCGGCATAGTAGTTGCGGCTACGGACCAATACTCTATGAGTATTTAGTAGAATTTAAGCTTAACAGCGTCTGCTTTGAAGCATCAGGCTGTAATCTATGAACATTGGAGTTTGCTATGAATTATAAGTCCTTTTGTGATTTGAGTGATGATATTAAAAATAATATTCACAAAATCAATCAACAAGACTTTGATTTAATTGTAGGTATTCCAAGAAGTGGAATGGTACCTGCATATATGGTGGCGTTATTGCTCAATGCTAACTGTATCGATTTACCTGCTTTTATTCGCAATGATAAGTTAGGTAAAGGCATTACTCGTGATGCCAAAAAAGCCTTAAACTTCCCCCATGAAGCAAGCAACATTTTAATTGTCGATGACAGCATTCTAACTGGTGGTTCGATGATAGATGCGCTAGCCAAAATACCTAGCAGCTTCCAAGGCAAGGTGACCACAGCTGCGATTTACACCACTGCGCTTGTCAGTGACAAAGTTGATATCTTTTTTGAGCATGTGGACTTTCCACGGGTTTTTGAATGGAACTTATTTCATCATCCTATCGTGACTGAGGCTTGTGTCGATATTGATGGTGTCCTGTGCCAGGATCCAACTGAGGAACAAAATGATGATGGGGAGAAATATATTCAGTTTCTCGCTGAAGCGACTCCTCGATTTATCCCAACCATGAAAGTTGATGTGCTGATAACTAATAGGTTAGAAAAATTTCGACCGCATACTGAGCAATGGCTGGCAAAACATGGCGTTAATTATAACAAACTAGAAATGTTAGATTTGCCTTCAAAAGCCGCAAGACGGGCCCAAGTAGATTATTTTTCCCATAAGGCAGACTACTTTAAGCGTAGCCCAAATGTGTTATTTATCGAAAGTGATTATCAGCAAGCAATTGAAATTGCTAATCGGTCTAACAAGTTTGTTTATTGTGTTGATACAAACCAAATGATTGCGCCTAATGGTCTTAAGCGGTTTAAAAATAAAAAATACCTTGCTGAGACGATTAGAATGCAATTTTCAAAAATTAAGCCATTAAGAGCGATATACAAAAAAGTTAAAAATTTGGCTAGGGCTTAATTTATAAGCTCTAAACCTTTATCTGGCGTGAAAAATGGGCAGATTATTACCAGCTGCAGATGTTAGATTTTTAGTGGTGAAATTAAGGTCTTGATTTGTCTAATTAGGATTTTTCATTCTGTAGGAATGCCTTTTGAGTTGATCTTTATACTTGCTTTGCTTTTTTAATATTAGGCAATTAAAGCCAAGCAGCTTTTAAAGAATACACTTAATTTAAAATAGATTCTTAAGTAGTAATAGTAACAATATACATCGCAATTTAATGCAATTCCCCCGGCAAGGGCCTTCTCAAACGGCCGTTCAAATCATTAGTTAAAATCAAAATGTTAAATCAATAACTTAAGTAAAGGGCTTAAACACAGCTTTCTTGCTTGTTCATTGAGCTAGAGTGTTGAGTTTTGAGCAAAAATAATCCTATACTGACGTTAATGTAACAACTCTACTATTTATTAACATTATTGGCTCATGCAAGCCGTTAATTTAAAAAAGTAATGCAATTGATTTCAATGCAAGGGAAGGGTATGGCAGATAAGCATAACGATATTTCATCCACTGAATTACCGGCAAATACACCGGAGCAAGCCGTTTTATCAACGCCTACAGATGACATTCATGTTGCTAATGGCGCAGCGGATAAGTCCAAAAATCAGAAAATAAGAAAAGCGACCAATATCATACTGATAGTGGTCGCTTTTTTGTTTGTATTCCATCTTATTGCTGATCGTTATATTCCTTCAACTGATTTAGGTCGAGTTCGCGGTTTTGTGGTCCCCATTACCCCGCAAGTCTCAGGGGAGGTAATTGAAATTTTAACCACGCCAAATACCTTGATCCGTAAAGGGCAGGTGCTTGCGAGAATTAACCCAAGAGATTATGAGATTGCATTATTTACCGCTGAGCAAAATGTGACGCAGGCTGGGCAAAATATGGGAGCTTTAACCGCTAATGTCACCGCTGCAAAAGCAAAGGTTGTTAATGCGGAGGCAAACTTTACTAATGCAAAAGTACAATCTAAGCGTATTTTTACCATGGTTGAGCAGCAGGTGATGTCAGAGGCTGATGCCGACAATGCTAGAGCGGAACTTGCTAGCGCAGAAGCGGGTGTCGCTAGTGCTAAAGCAGATTTAGCCAAAGCAGAAGAAAGGTTGGGCTCAGAAGGTGAAAACAATACCGCGGTAAAATCAGCGTTATTGGCCTTAGAGCAAGCTGAACTTAACCTGGCACGCACCGAAATTAAAGCGCCCACCGATGGCGTGGCATCAAACTTTCGTTTAAAAGAAGGTTTTTATGCTAACGCTGGTCAACCGGTAATGACCTTTATTTCATCTGAAGATGTGTGGATTGAAGCGAACTTTAGAGAAAATAGCTTAGGCAATATGCAAGCGGGCGATAAAGTCGAGTTTGCACTGGATTATGCTCCGGGTGAGGTTTTTACTGGGAAAGTAGCCTATATCGATTATGGTGTTGATTGGGGACAAAGTGAACAAACGGGAAAGCTGGCTCAAACAACAGGCCAAACAGGTTGGTTAAGGCAGTCTCAACGATTTCCTGTAACCATTCATTTTGATGACGAAGAGGCTAAAGGGTTGCGACGTGTCGGCGGTCAAGCGGATGTCATGGTGTATACCGAAGAAAGTTCACTGATGAACTTATTTGGTAAGTTTTGGATCCGAGTCGTTAGCTGGTTCTCCTATGTCAGATAGCGAGCTAGCCTTTAAAGCCATTAATGCTCAATTTGCTGAGGCGATATTTACCCGTCGAGTATTACGCTTCACTTTGGGGATAGGCATTGCAGTGGCCATAGCTGCGGTGTTTGATTGGCAATTAGCTTTTATACTACCGGTGTTTGTCGCTAAGTTTTTAGTTGATAGAGTGGTGCCGACAGTGCAAACCATTTACGAATTGCTTATTTCAATGGTGGTCACTATTGCCATTGCTTGGATGGTGAGTTTTGGGCCGGTTCAATATCCATTTGTACTGTTGCCATTACTCGCATTAATGATGCTATGGGCCTATTACCTGTTTTCTGATCCCAAGTGGAATTTTTTCGCCACTATATTAATTGTCTCGACATTAGTATTACCCTATTTAGGGGTTTTACATCCAGGTGCGGCGATTTTTTTTGGTGTCGGCTTAAGCTTTTCAGGCGTGGTGGCGGTCATCATTTTTACTTTATTGCATATTTTGTTGCCTGATTTAGCACCAGAAAAAGAAACTCATTCTGAGTCAGAATTATCTAATGACGAGCGGCTTTACGAGTCAGTTAGGGCATTAATTATTTCATTTCCGGTGATCACCTTTTTCTTTTTATTTGAGGTGACCGGCGCATTACTGACCATGATATTTATTGCAATTTTATCTTTGCAAACGGCCGGCACTAAGAGCGTTAAAGTGAGTTTGTTTTTATTACTCACTAATGGCATAGGTGGTGTGCTGGCGATTATTTTTTATAACATGTTAGTTGTCGTGCCTGAGTTAGCGTTTTATATCGGGCTCACTATGATAGCTGCGTTATTTTTTGCACAAAAAATTTATGATGATCCTGCTAAAGCGCCTATTTTTGCGGGGATATTTTCAGCCTTGCTAGTGGTTGTCGGCTCGACGGCTTCGTCAACAGATGCCGATGTCGCAACCAACTTCTATATTCGTATTGCGCAGTTATTTATTGTCGGTGTTTATATGGTTGTGGCTTCATTTTTTTTAGAAACCAGAAATTGGAAGTTCTTACAAACTAATCATGATTAGGCGGTTTTATTGTAGCCGCTAGGCTATATTTTATTGAACGCTAAGTTTTGATTTAATGGCGGAAATCAAATTTTCTCGTTTATCAATACTAGGTTTATTGAAAAATAACCTATTGTTGTGATGGCTTTTCACTGCAATAAGTTCGATGTTCATAAAGGTGTTAATACATTAACTAAGGTTTAATTTTAAAACGCAACAGCATTTAATTAGGGATAGATAAGTTATGAGTGATAAACCAATATCAAGCTCGAAAGAGTTTACTCATGCGGCAGTGGATGCCGCGATTAAAATAGCCCTGATTTTTATCATGGTCATATGGTGTTTTAAGATTATTCAGCCTTTCATTATGCCCATTTTATGGGGCGGTATTATCGCCATTGCACTGTATCCAGTGGTGTTATTTATCAGTAGCAAGTTGCGATTGTCGGTGAGTAAATCTAGCCTGTTAATTACCTTGCTGGCCTTAGCCATATTATTGGTACCTACCTACTTATTTTCAGGTGCGATAGTTTCAAGCACGCAGGACTTTGTCGCAGAAATACATGACGGCACTTTAGTTATCCCCGCGCCGAAAAGCTCTGTAGCTGAACTCCCGATTGTTGGTGAGAAACTATATGAATTCTGGTCAGACGTCTCTGCAGATCTCGAGCATGTGGTAAAAACCTATGCCGATGAAATAAAAAGCTTTTCGACTAAGGCTGCCAGTGCTTTTGGTAGTTTTGGTATGACAATTTTGCAATTTTTAATTTCAATCATTATCGCAGGGGTGTTTATGGGTAAAGCATCTGGCTCAAGCCAAATGTTCCATAAAGTCTCAGTCAGGCTAGCTGGCAAACATGGTGAAGAGTTTTCTGAATTGGCCGTTGCAACCGTCAGAAGTGTGGTTCAGGGGGTGATTGGGGTAGCCTTTATTCAATCAATATTAGCAGGTGTTGGGCTTGCTTTAGTCGGGGTGCCAGGAACCGGGATTTGGATGTTACTGGTGCTAATACTCGCGATTATTCAATTGCCACCGATTTTGGTTTTAGGTCCTATTATTGCGTATGTCTTTTCTGTTGAATCATCAACCACCGCGATTATTTTTATGATTTGGAGCATTTTAGTGAGTGCCAGTGATGCATTTTTAAAACCGATGTTGATGGGCCGTGGCGTTGATATACCTATGTTGGTGATTTTGTTAGGTGCTATCGGTGGGATGATCCTCTCGGGTATTGTTGGCTTGTTTGTTGGCGCGGTGATTTTAGCTTTAAGTTATAAATTATTTTCAGCATGGCTAGTGGTTGAAACGGCTGAAGTTGATGGTGATGAAGTGTTACCGAACTCAGAGAACTCACAAGGGTAGTTGTTGCAATGGTTAAACCTATGTCTGAAGAAGATAACTTCAGCTACCTACTGGGGTCGTTGGTGTTAGTGCTGTTAAGTTCAGCTTTTGTGGAACAGTTTTTTGAACAGGGCCAGCTCATTGTTGTTTCGACAACTGTGATGAGTTTGTCTATTTCAGTGATTGGATTAGGCGCGAATAAACACTGGTTTCGCTCAAGTTTCGGGGTGATGTTTACTATCT
The DNA here is from genome assembly GCF_030547465.1 of Shewanella sp. 5_MG-2023. Lineage (NCBI taxonomy): Bacteria > Pseudomonadati > Pseudomonadota > Gammaproteobacteria > Alteromonadales > Shewanellaceae > Shewanella > Shewanella sp. 5_MG-2023. The sequence goes on along the minus strand of NZ_JAUORC010000007.1, from coordinate 151,210 downwards.
TAGTGGTAGCCAGTATCGGCTCAGTTTTTGAATTGTTGAACCTTGATATTATCGCGCTATTTACCATTTTAACTTTTTTTATTTTGGCCACCTGGCGCGCCGCTAAGCAGGTCTTGTTTAGCGGGGTTATTTCAACTAATCAAATTATCGGATCTATTTGTATATTTCTGTTACTAGGGCTTATTTGGGCATTTATTTATCTATTGCTGATTGAGATTTTTGGTGTGGCTTTCAATGGTATTGAAGCCCAAAATTGGACCGATAATTTAACGACTGTGATTTATTACAGTTACATCACTTTGACTACAGTCGGTTATGGTGAAATATCACCAGCAGTGCCAATGGCGCGTTTTTTCGCTTTTTCTGAAGCGATTACAGGTCAGTTTTATATGGCGATCATTGTTGCCAGTTTAGTTGGAGCCAAAATGTCCAACCACGAACCGAAATAACCTGGAGTGACTTATCATCAACTGTACGCAATATTTATAGCGATAACTGCAATAAAGCTGAGAGATTACGCAACTAACTATTACTCAAAAAGCACTCATTGCGACGTGATATTCAAGGTCAACCGTCTCGCACAACAGTATGGGGAACAATAAACATGAATCTATTATTAAGCCTCGTCATTGTTGGGTTATTGCTATTACTAGGTTGGTGTTTTTGGCGTCTAAAGGCGCAAGTTAATCATGATATTGCCCGCTATTTTGAAGGCGATAAAAATAGGATTTACTTTAGCCTCATCATTGTTTCTTTCTTACTGCTCATCTCATCTATCGCTGCAATTAGTTTGAATGTTGCTTATAAGCATGACTTGCAAAAAAGTGGCTTAGCCTTGGAGTCGGTGTCTAAAACCACTGATGCAGCCTTGGCATCTTGGTTTTTGGGCTGGCAAAACCGAGTGAGTGCAGTGGCTACAAATCCTTTATTACTTAAGCGCACTACAATGTTAGCTAAGTTAGACTCGAAAAAAGCGCCACTTGTCGGAAATCAACATGTGCTTTGGTCTCGCGAAGCTTACGGGCGTTATAGTCAGGCCTTTGGCACCTTAGGATTTTTTGTTATCTCAGTTGATGGAGTCAATATATCTTCAAGTCGTGACAGCAATTTAGGTCAAATCAATATCGTTAAACAACAGTATCCGATGCTATTTAATCAAGTCTTGGCCGGTAATATTGTCATTACTCCACCTATGCCATCAGAAGTGGCGTTATCAAACCCATTTGGGTTGAAGCAAGCTGAAACACTCACCATGTTTGCCTTAAGCCCCATTACTCAAGATGATGGCAGTATCAGTGGCATTTTGTCACTTCGTATTGACCCTTACATTGAATTTGCCAAGCTGACTCAAAGTGGCGCGGTGGGTGACACTGGTGAATCATACTTTGTCGATGCCCAAGGAAGAATGCTGTCTCACAGTCGCTATGAAAATGACTTGGTGTCACTGGGTTTATTAAAAGCAGGTCAGGTATCAGTACTTAATTTGACTGTGACTAATCCGCAGAGATTATTATCAGAAAAGCAACCTGCTAACGGCCGTCGGGGCAAGGGAGCGTTAACCCTAGCAGCAAAAGAAATTAGCCTTAAACACGATGGTTATAGTTATCAGCCTTATCGTAATTACTTGGGGCAATATGTTATCGGTGTCTGGAAATGGGATGAGCGCTACGGTTTTGGTATTGTGACGGAAATGACCCTTGAAGAAGCCAGCCGAAACTATTTATTTTTTCGAAATATTGTCGTGATGCTGATTGGTATTATTGCCATTTCTTGCTTGCTTCTGACATTTGGTGGTTGGTGGCTAAGTCGTCATGTACATCGGCGCTTTAAAGCTGATAATGAAAGGTTAGAAAAAACTATTTCAATACGAACCCAAGATTTACAAGAGCGTGAAGAGCGCTTATGGGATTTATATGAAAACTCTGCTGTAGCTTATGCCACATTAGATCTTCAAGGCCGCTTCACTAAACACAATAAACAATTTGCACAGATTACTGGTTATGACCGCAAAGACTTCTCGTCGTTAACTTGGCATGACGTACTCGCCACTAAGCACGCTAAAGGCGAACAAATCTTTAGCCAAGCGTTGCAAGGCATTGATACGTCTGATGCACGTGTAGAGCTTGTTAATCATTCAGGTCATACCTTAATTGTTTCATTATCGACCCGTGTTGAAACCGATGTTGCGGGTGAATTTAGTGAAATCCGTTTATCTCTATTAGATATTAATGAGCAAGAAACTGTCCGTGCTGAGATGCAACAAAATCAACATCAATATCAAACATTGGTTGAGAATATTCAAGGCGCAGTATTTAGATATAAAGTCACTAATTTTGACATAAACCATTACCATTTACAGTATATTAGCCCCAACATAGAACCAATAACTGGCTATAAAATGGCAGACTTTATCGGTGAACATCCAGTTAGAAGACTTGCTGATATTGCTTTTGAAAATGATATAGAGCATTTAAAAGTCATGGTTGAACAAACCATCAAAGCGCAAGATAAAATTGTCGCGGAGTTTAGAATTATTAATCGCTCAGGTGAGCTACGCTATTTACAAATGAATGCTCAGTTTGACGGTAATGGCAATAACATGTCAGGTTTTTTTGATGGCATTGTGTTTGATATTACCGAACAAAAAATTGCTGCCAATCGGTTACTCGCATCAGAAGAAAAGTTAGAAGTGGCCTCAGAAAGTGCGCAAATGGGAATGTGGGACTTTTATCCTAATGAGCAACAAGTCGTGGTTAACCGCATGTATTCAAAGATGCTAGGTTATGAACCAACTGATTTATGTCAAGAGGATGACAAGTGGTCGCCATTAATCAATGGCGCGCAAACCTTTATTGATTTAGTCCACCCCGATGAGCAAAACTTGATCTCCAATCCGCAACAAGCATTGGCTGCAAGTGACAATAAAATTCTTCGCCATGAACTGAGAATGCGCAGAAAAGACGGCAGTTACGATTGGATTTTAAGCGTTGGACAACCTTACTCTTTTGATAAGCATGGGGTTCCCGATCGGATCAGTGGGGTTCATATCAACATTAATGAAGCGCGAGCATTACAAACTAAACTTGCCGCCGCTATTTCAGCCGCTGATAGTGCAAATCAAGCAAAAAGTGATTTCTTAGCCAATATGAGTCATGAAATTCGTACACCGATGAATGCCATAATTGGCATGTCCCATTTAGCATTAGACACCCAGCTGACCCCTCAGCAACGCAATTATATTGAAAAAACCCATCGCTCGGCACAATCCTTATTAGGGATTATTAATGACATTCTCGATTTTTCTAAAATTGAAGCGGGTAAGCTAGCTTTAGAACATATCGAATTAGATATCGAAGCAGTGTTAAACAATGTTAATAACCTCATTGGGATCAAGGTCGCAGATAAAGGTTTAGAGCTGCTATTTGATATTGATAATACTATCCCTAAAAACCTATTAGGAGACCCACTTCGCCTAGGGCAAGTGCTCATTAACCTCGCCAATAACGCGGTAAAGTTTACTGAACGTGGCAATATTATTATTGCAGTCAAACTCGAAAGGTTAACCAGCCAACAGGCTTTCATTCGCTTTTCAGTAACAGATTCCGGTATCGGAATGAGTCAAGAACAACAATCAAGATTGTTTAAAGCCTTTTCCCAAGCTGATGCTTCAACTACCCGAAAATACGGCGGCACAGGCTTAGGTTTAGCCATTTGTAAGAATTTAGCCGAATTAATGCAGGGCAGCATAACGGTAACAAGTGAGCTTGAGCAGGGAAGTACGTTTAGTTTGTATTGTCCTTTTGAGTTAAGTCGTTCAACGTCAGTGACTCTCGATACCTTGGAAAAACGTCGCTTTGATGGGCAATCAGTGTTGCTGGCTGATGATAATGATATCGCTCGCTCGATACTGACTAACCTATTGGGCTCAATAGGTTTACAAGTAGTAGCCGTTGCCAGTGGCCGTGAGGCTATACAATATATTGCGGCAGGTAATAAGCCAGATTTTGCTTTAATCGATTGGCAAATGCCAGGGGTTGACGGTGTTGATGTAGCTAAGTTTATTGGCGAGCTTGCGCCCGAGCTTAAACCTAAACTCATCATGATTACCGCTTTTGGTAGAGAAGAGCTACTCATGAGTGTAATGTCTGTTCACATCGACCATATTTTAACTAAACCTATTACGTTAACAACATTAACCCAAAGCCTATCTTCATTAGTGTCTGGGAAATCTTTAGCAGATCCTCGAACTAAGGTTCAAAGCCCATTCGATAAGGCGATCACCTCTTTGGTAGGAGCAAAGGTGCTTGTTGTTGAAGATAATGATCTCAACCAAGAGTTAATTGAAGAGTTATTAATTAATAAGCAAATTGATACTGTTTTGGCTGAGAATGGTCAACAAGCCATTGAGTGTTTAGCGCAGCAAGATTTTGATGGGGTGTTAATGGACTGCCAGATGCCGGTGATGGATGGCTACACTGCGACCTCGTTACTCAGGCTGCAGCCACAATTTCAACACTTGCCCATTATTGCCATGACAGCGAATGCCATGGCTGGTGACCGTGAAAAAGCGTTAGCCGCTGGGATGAATGATCATATCTCTAAACCTATTGACGTTGAGTCGATGTTTATCACTATGGCCAAATGGATAAGCCCAACGGTTGCCACTAACACTACTAAGCCAGCGAAATCGGCAATAGAAACGACAGATGCCGATGTCGTTAAGTTTGCCCTAAACCTCAATTCAATTGCCTGTGATCATATTGACGTAGCCCTAGGCTTGAGCCGAATTCAAGGTGATATAAGCTTGTATCACAAATTATTAGTAAGATTTATCCGAGGGCAAAAAGCTTTTCCGCAGTATGTTGAACAAGCTGTTATAGATAATGATACCGAACTGACTCAGCGGTTGGTACATACCTTAAAAGGGGTTGCTGGCAGCATTGGCGCACAAATGCTTGCCACATTGGCAGCAAAGTTTGAACAAACGCTTGATAGTCTATCTGAAGCACACTATGAGCGGGTTTTTACAAAACTATCAATAGAGTTACAAGGAGTATGTCATGACATTGAACGGCTATTGCCTAAGCGACTACAAATATCAGAGCCATTGCAATTATCAAAGCTACAACCAATAGGTGCTGATTTCGCCCAAACTGCATTAGAAAATCAAACTTTGAATAAGTCATTAGCAATTGAAACCTTAGAAGTCCTCATTTCAATGCTATCGAATTTTGATATGGAAGCCACAGAGTATTTTATTAGCCACGGACAATGCTTAAACTTAAAACCATTAATACATGAGTATCAACAGCTTGATTATCAATTGTCGGAATACGAGTTGGATCGTGGTCTCGAAATTGCCAACCAAATGCTTGAGAAAGTAACAGCCATGTAATTGAGGCTTATTCACTAAAAATTTTTGCGTTTAATAGGAGTTCAAATGGAAAGGCAAACCATTTTAGTGGTCGATGATACCGCTGAAAATATCGATGTGTTGGCCGGTGTATTAAAATCTGACTATCAGATTAAAATTGCCAAGAACGGCAAACTCGCGTTAAAAATTGCTAAGGCAATGACATTAGACCTCATTTTGCTCGACATTATGATGCCCGGTATTGACGGTTTTGAAGTTTGCAGGCAATTGAAACAAGATAAACGCACCCAGCACATTCCGATTATATTTGTTACCGCAAAAATATCTGCGGCAGATGAATTAAAAGGGCTCGAGTTAGGGGCTGCAGATTACATCACTAAACCCTTTAATCCACCGATAGTATTAAGGCGAGTGCAAACCCAGTTAGCCTTAACCAGTCAAAGCCGCTTGTTGGCCTTACAGGTAAGGCAAAAAACAGCTGAAATTTCCCAAAATCAATTGAACGTGATCCGCCGCCTTGGGCGCGCTGCTGAATATAAAGATAACGAAACCGGCATGCATGTTATCCGTATGAGTTATTACACCCATATATTGGCCCTTGCAGCAGGGCTAAGCGAAGACGATGCCGAGCTATTAATGCACGCCGCCCCCATGCATGATGTGGGTAAAATCGGCATATCGGATGCCATCTTAAAAAAAACCGACAAATTAGATTTTGACGAATTTGAACAAATGAAAAAGCACTGTGAAATCGGCGCTGAAATTTTAGGCGAGCAAGACTCTGAATTAATGGATGTTGCGCAAACTATAGCCTTAACCCATCACGAAAAGTGGGACGGCAGTGGCTACCCCAATGGTTTAAGCGGAGAGGATATACCGCTTTATGGCCGTATTGTGGCAGTGGCAGATGTGTTTGATGCACTCACCAGTAAGCGTCCTTATAAGGAAGCCTGGCCCGTTGAAAAGGCGCTTGAATTACTTAAAAAAGAAGCTGGAACACACTTTGATCCGCAGCTTGTGCCACTTTTTGTTGAAAAATTAGATCAAATTCTTGAAATAAAGGCTAAATTTAATGAAAGCGATACATAGTAGCAGTTTAAAAGCATGCAATAAAAGTTGAGGTGTTGGGGGTGTTTGTTAAAATTTTGCTATGAATTAGGTGCTGTTATCGTCAGTTATTGTTGGATTCACAAGCAGTTATTGGCTAAATAAGCCATTTGTGATTTTAAACGATGAATAGCGAGTATGATCCGAATATAAGCGGCTCATATTCTTGATGTGCCGTTAAATGCCGTCATTAAATACACTCGATAATTGCTATGGCTAAATACATATCGCAATACTTGTTCAACAGAGGAAATATCAATGTCTAATACGCTTTTCAGTAAAAAAATGCTGCTGACTGCGGTTATGCTTCCAGCACTGTTAACCGGCTGTGCTACAGGTGATACACCAGAGGCTAAAAAAGCCAATGCCCGCAAAGAAACCCAAGCCGCATTGCAAGAAATTTATGCTGAGCACAATGAAGCTAAAGCTGCGGTAGCGAGCTCTGTGGGATATGTCGTGTGCACTGGCAGCAATAGTTACTTATTTGCATTATCAACCGGTGGCGGTGTTTGCGTACTCACCTCTAAAGGCCAAAACTCCTATTACCGTTTTGCAACCGGAGGCGTCGGTGCTGGCATTGGCTGGAAGCAAATGGCATTCGTGCAAGCATTTATGAATAATAATGCTATGACACGTTTTAAAGAGTCAGGCTATGAAGGCCAAGCTCAAGCAGAAGCGAGCGCTAAATATGAAGACAGTGGCGATCAAGCTTCAGCTAACCAATCAGTTGATGTAACAGGTGTAAAAACCTATCAAGTTAACTTAATGGGCGCCGCAGCTCAGGCAACCGTACAAGGTTATAAGTATTGGGAAACCGATTTTTCTGATGATTTCATGGAAAATAGTGAAGACTAATTTTTTCTAATGACTTGAAGCACAAAAAATTAAAAGCCGTAGTAGGCAAATGCTACGGTTTTTTGTTGGTTGTTATATTTGTATATCGCAACAGTCTAATAATTAACCGCCAACAGGGGCTAGTTGTTAGTGGTTGCATAAGGAGTGAACAATTATGCCATTATTGTGGTTAATATTGCTTTGCGATACTCGTTCAATAGGCTAAATTACAACGGTAAGGATATGATAAAAATTCAGGAAGAATACGCTTAAGGTGGGTTGAAGTTGATTTCAGTATATTTAGTTGATGATCATGAGCTAGTGAGAACCGGTATTCGACGTTTATTGGAAGATGAGCGTGGTATAAAAGTGGTTGGCGAAGCGCCGGATGGCGAAACCGCCGTGCAGTGGTCACGTCAAAATGAAGCTGATGTTATTTTGATGGATATGAACATGCCCGGTATGGGCGGTTTAGAAGCGACCCGTAAAATTTTACGTTATCAACCTGAAGCTAAAATCATCGTATTAACCGTACAAACTGAAGACCCTTTTCCTACCAAAGTCATGCAAGCTGGCGCCTCTGGTTATTTAACCAAAGGGGCAACACAGCCTGAGGTATTAAGAGCCATTCAGCAGGTATCTCGGGGGCAACGTTATTTATCTCCAGAGATTGCCCAGCAAATGGCCTTGAGTCAGTTTAGTCAAACAGACGAAAACCCTTTTAGCAGCCTGTCAGAACGTGAGCTTCAAATTATGTTGATGATCACCAATGGTGAAAAAGTCAACGACATTTCTGAAAAGCTCAATTTAAGCCCGAAAACCGTTAACAGTTATCGCTATCGTTTATTTGCCAAGTTGAATATTGGTGGTGATGTAGAGTTGACCCGTTTGGCGATTCGCTACAAAATGCTTGATGCCAGTTCTTTTTAGTTAATAGGTGTTGAATCAAACTGGTATTTCACACCTATTTTAGGATAGTTGATGCCATCTCGTTTTAATCCAAAGTTATTTCTCAAGAATGTTTCTTCTTCGCCAGGTGTTTATCGGATGTACGATGACAAGGGCGAAGTCATTTATGTTGGTAAAGCAAAAGATCTTAAAAAGCGCTTATCATCTTATTTCAGAGCCAATATTCCCCATGTAAAAACTCAAGCATTAGTGGCGCGTATTGCCAATATTGATGTCACACTGACCCACAGTGAAACCGATGCGTTATTGCTCGAAAATGATTACATCAAGCAATACATGCCCAAATACAATGTATTGCTGCGTGATGACAAATCCTATCCTTACATTTTGCTCAGTGGCCATAAGCATCCACGACTTGCTTATCACCGTGGCCCTAAGCGTGAAAAAGGCCATTATTTTGGCCCATATCCAAATGGCGGTGCAGTTAGAGAAAGCTTACATCTGATGCAAAAGCTGTTTCCTATTCGTCAGTGTGATGATCTTTATTATAAGTCGCGCTCTCGACCTTGCTTGCAGTATCAATTAGATCGCTGCAGTGCACCCTGTGTTGGTCGCGTAAGCGATGATGAATATTCCGAGCAAGTGAAATTAGCCAGCCTGTTTTTAAAAGGCAAAGATCAGCAAGTGATCAGTGAGCTAGTGGTGAAGATGGATAAGGCTGCCAATGAGCTAGAGTACGAACATGCAGCGCAATTTCGCGATCAAATCACCGCCCTAAGGCGAGTGGCTGAGCAGCAAGAAGTGTCTAATCACAAAGGCGATATGGACGTGATAGGGGTACATTACGCATCAGGTATCGTTTGTTTTCATTTATTATTTATTCGAGATGGTAAAATCTTTGGCAGTCGCAGCTATTATCCAACCGTGCCAGCACAAACTGAGCTTGAAGAAGTACTCGTCTCTTTTATGGGGCAGTTTTATTTAAATGCCGACATCCAGCGCACAATTCCTAAAGAAGTATTATTAAGTCACTCCTTTGAAGAACTAACTAGATTACAACAAACTATATCTGCGGCATTAGAACGAAAGTTTGAAATCAAAACACATGTCAGAGGTGAGCGAGCAAACTTTTTACGCCTAGCACTAACCAATGCCACCAATGCGGTTAATACGCGCCTGTCCCACAAAAATACCGTTGAGCAGCGCTTTCAATTATTAGAAGAAGCATTAGAGCTAGGTCACCCAATCCAGCGGATGGAATGTTTTGATATCAGCCATACCATGGGCGAAAGTACCGTTGCCTCTTGTGTGGTGTTTAACCGTGAGGGGCCTCACAAGTCCGATTATCGCCGCTACAATATTAATGGCATTACCGGTGGTGATGACTATGCTGCCATGGAACAAGCCTTAAGTCGCCGATTTGATAAAATTGATAGCAAGGGTAAGGTGCCAGATATTGTATTTATTGATGGTGGTTTAGGCCAGTTACGTATTGCACAGCAAATAGTTGATGAAAAATGTATGCATTTAGATAATGCGCCTTTACTGATCGGGGTAACGAAAGGCGAAGGTCGTAAAGCAGGGCTTGAAACCTTTGTGTTTGGTGGCTCGGAAGATACCTTTGAATTACCCAGTGATTCACCAGCATTTCATTTAATTTTGCATATCCGTGATGAGTCCCACCGCTTTGCAATTACAGGCCATAGAAATAAGCGCCAGAAAACCCGAAATACATCGACGCTAGAATCCATTGCTGGCGTGGGGCCTAAACGGCGCAAACTATTGTTACAACATTTGGGCGGTATTCAAGAAGTGAAGGGCGCAAGTGTCGCTGAATTAACAAAAGTTCCTGGAATTAGCCTAGAAATGGCACAAACAATCCATGATGCATTGCGAGGGGGATAAAATTAAGGCAAGATTGGCGCTGCTTCTGACTATTTGGTTTCGTTCATGCCTTTTAATTTACCTATAGCATTAACTTTATTTCGGCTTGTTTTATTGCCGGTATTTGTTGTTGTGTTTTATCTTCCCTATTCGTGGGCCCCTTTTGCTTCGGCATTTATCTTTTGGCTTGCTGCGGTAACTGATGCGTTAGACGGTTATGCGGCGCGAAAATTAAAGCAGTCGACTCGCTTTGGTGCTTTTCTTGACCCGGTTGCCGATAAAATAATGGTGACCACGGCGTTAGTATTACTAGTGCAGCAAAATGATAATATTTATCTAACCTTAGCGGCATTATTCATGATCGGCCGAGAAATTGTGATTTCTGCGCTACGTGAATGGATGGCAGAAATCGGTAAACGCGGTGTTGTCGCAGTATCATGGATTGGTAAATACAAAACGGCGGCGCAAATGGCGGCGATTGTTGGTTTGATCTGGCAGCCGAATGAATTTTTGACCGATGTGGCTTATGGCTTGTTTTATATTGCTGCAGTGCTGACTTTCTGGTCGATGATGAGCTATATTTCTGCAGCATGGAAAGACTTAACGGCTGAGTAGCGCAATAAAACTTCAATACGTTTACTTAGTGTTCACTCAGTTAATTTTGTTGAAAACAGCAATTGACACCGACACTGAAATCGGTAGAATGCACCCCCGTAGACAAGGATGCTTCGGCTTATAACCAAAAGGTTTTAGCTACAAGACATCAGGTTTATTTGAAAAGATAAACAAATGATTTACGCGACATTAGCTCAGTTGGTAGAGCGATACCTTGCCAAGGTATAGGTCATCGGTTCGAACCCGATATGTCGCTCCAAATCATGTTTATATCGGCGCGATGGCAGAATGGCTATGCTGCGGATTGCAAATCCGTCGACCTCGGTTCGACTCCGGGTCGCGCCTCCACAAATTTTGTTTAGTTGTTATATTAACAATTAAAACAACACTTATGCCCGAGTGGTGGAATCGGTAGACACAAGGGATTTAAAATCCCTCGCTTAATAGGCGTGCCAGTTCAAGTCTGGCCTCGGGTACCATCATTTACATACGACTTAGTATTAAGGTGTATGGTACAAAAAAGCCTCAATGTAAGTTGGGGCTTTTTTGTATCTGAAATTTGTTGGAATGAATGATTTTACTAAAAAATCCCTCGTCGTTTTAAGATAGGGCGTGCCAGTTCAAGTCTGGCCTCGGGTACCATTATTCTTCTATAAAGCGCTTACATACGACTTAGTATTAAAGAGTATGGTGCGAAAAAGCCTCAACATTAGTTGGGGCTTTTTTGTGTTTGCAATTTGGCTATATCAATTTCATTTCTTAAAGTTATTTTGAAGGGGTGTGGTTGAAGTCTGGCTTACGCTTTCACCTTAATCATGTCGCATGCTTGTTGTCCCCAGTGGGCATAAATAACCTCACTTGGATGAAACCCATCAATGGCCATTGGCGCATCAGCTAACGTCAATTCCATATTAAGTTGTTCGCATGGCAGTGAGCTTGTTTGAACCCAATTAGAAAGAGCTAAGTTGAACTCTCGGCTTCTTGCGCCTAAAAACCACCTAAAAGGCTGTGGTAACGCTGGAAATCGATCCATTGGAGGCACATTAGTAATGATAATTTGTGTTCCACCTAACTTTGATGTGATCAATGCGCACAACTCACTTAATTGTAATATCCATGTTTTTGCCGATATTGGACTCAGCACATCATTTACGCCCAGAGAGATAACAATAACATCTGCTTTTGTTAGCTGATTTTGATGGGTCATGAGTTTGACTTTATTGAGGCAGTTTTGGGTGCTATAGCCACTTTGGGCCACCAGTTGCCAATTGAGCTGATAATCATTAGAGAGCCGCTTAACCATGTTTCCCGCCAGTGCTTGTTGCTGGTGGCTTACCCCAACTCCCGCTGCAGCAGAGTCACCTAGGATCAGTAGCGACAATTGTGGCGAACGGCATGAGGCATTAACGCGCTTGCCGCTTGGCTCTGGTAATTTTATGGTGGTTTTTTTTACCCAAATAGCCTGTACTAAATAAATAGGCCATAAAAATATTAGTGTTAGATAGTGCAATGTTACATTCCTTTGTTATGTGCTTATTTAAGGGGTTACGACCTTAAATTTGATTTCATAAAGCTGTTCAATACCCGGATACACTTCCTGTATTAAGGCTTTTAATACTGCCAAGGGCATATTTTCTTGCTGCGCATGCAAGTCGGTTAATTGTGTAAATGGCACTGTATTAACGGAAATAACCTTGATGTCGCAAAACCATTTATCTTCCTCAAAGGTGGATACGGTTAACGTTTCACCTGCAATAAAGTGGGATTCACTGTCATCGCGTAAGGTAATAGTTTTAGCGCCTGACAGAATGTCTGTTTCAAAGCGGCTGAAAAAAGTGATGCTGTTAAGTGCTGGCATAGTGGCTTTGAGCCTTTATTAATTGCAGGTTTATTGTGCGTTATAGTAAATCAGTTTACTGAGGTTTGCCTTAACTTGTTTATCTGTTTGGCTTATCATGAGCGCCATTGCGACTTACTGCTTATTTTAGGATATTTCCATTGCATACTTTGGCTCAATTACAGTCTGGTGAATTACACCAAAACAAGATAAAACGATTACAGATAGCTGAAGGGTTAACCAGTTTTCCCATGGAAATTATTAAGCTTGCTGATTCCCTTGAAGTGCTTGATTTGTCGAATAACCGTTTATCATCGCTACCTGATGAGTTTGAGCAGTTGCAACAGCTTAAAATTTTATTCCTATCGTTTAATTGTTTTACTGACATCCCAGATGTCATTGCTAAATGCCCAAAGCTTGAAATGATCGGTTTTAAAGCCAATCAAATAACTACAGTTGCCGAAGATTGTTTTCCTGTTGATACCCGCTGGTTAATTCTCACTGACAATAACATTGAGCAATTACCTCAATCCATTGGCAAGCTACATCGACTACAGAAGTTTGCCATGGCAGGCAATAAGCTCAACAATTTGCCGCCATCAATGAGTCAATGTACATCACTAGAGCTATTACGTATTTCAGCCAATGAATTGACTGTTATTCCAGATTGGTTATTCAAACTGCCCAATTTAGCTTGGTTGGCATTTAGTGGCAATCCTATAACAGCGCCTGTTATCAATAGTGATGACGCTGCTGTTAATAGTGGTTGTGCGTTAACGCCAATGGCGCAGTTATCATTAGGGGAGCAATTAGGCCAAGGCGCTTCAGGGGTGATTTATCAAGCACAATGGCAGCAGGACTCTGGCACAGCACTGGACGTAGCGGTGAAAATATTCAGAGGTGCGGTGACATCAGATGGTTACCCAAAAGATGAATTACATTGCTGTTTGCAAGCAGGCTTTCATCCTAATTTAATTGGCGTACTTGGCTTTATTGCTGATGCTGACAATCTTGGTTTAGTCATGGAGCTCATTCCTCAGCGTTATTACAACTTGGGTTTACCGCCGTCACTGGAAACCTGTACTCGCGATACCTTTTGTGATGACATGGATATATCCCTAAGGCAAATCGTCACCGTTATGCGCAGTATGGCAGCTGCGCTAGCCCATTTACATCAACATAAAGTCAGTCATGGCGATATATACGCTCACAACACCATGATTGATAGTGATGCCAATATGCTATTTGGTGATTTTGGCGCAGCAACGGACTTGTCAGCGCTTGCAGTAGAGCAAGCAGCGTATATGCAAGCCATTGAAGTCAGAGCATTAGGTAATATGCTAGATGACGTATTGGGGCATTTTAATGAATTTACAGGCCATGATAATAACCAGCTAAGGTTAGCAACTGCAGATAGTCAGATCATTAGCCAATTAAGCCAAATAGTGTCTAGTTGTTTGCAGGCTGACGTAGCGATGCGACCTCAGTTTATTCATATCCAGCAGCAATTAGCCACCATTCAACAGCAGTTATTGGATTAACAATCGTCGCTTATATTTAGGCCCAGATAGTTAAATTTATAAACAGGATAGGGGAGCGTTATGCCTGCAGCGTCATTAACGTCGTTAGTTGCACAAGTACGTCAATGCCAGCTTTGCCTGCATGCGTTGCCCCATGGCGTTAACCCAGTGATTCAAATTGATCCGCTAGCGCGTATTCTTATTGCTGGGCAAGCTCCAGGCCTTGCGGTGCATAAGTCTGGCATCCCGTTTGATGATAAAAGTGGTGACAGGTTACGAGATTGGTTAGGCATCGACAAAGACACCCTTTACGACCCTAAACAGATTGCGATTTTACCCATGGGCTTTTGTTATCCCGGTAAGGGGAAAAACGGTGATTTAGCGCCAATGAAAATGTGCGCCCAAACGTGGCGGCAACCCTTACTTAACCACTTAACTGATGTGAAGTTAACTTTGCTTATAGGCAAGTATGCTCAAGACTATCACTTGCCAAACAGGCAACAAACGCTGACAGAAACTGTTAAACATTGGCGTAATTTACCTTCGGGCATCATTGCATTGCCTCATCCAAGTCCTCGCAACAATATTTGGTTAGCAAAAAATCCATGGTTTGCTGAAGATTTATTACCAGTAATAAAATCGACAGTGCAGAATATTTTGCATGCTTAAGTGAAATATTTAATTGAAAGGGCTAATTTAGCTATGTTTTTAGACGAATTGATTGCAAAGTCAGCACTTGAACAATAAGTTTCATTTTTTTATTGATCCATTCTGAAAAACCAGTAAAGTATGCACCAAGTTCAGCGGCAGCAAGCAATTGCAGCAATTGAAAACAGATTCCGTAGCTTGTTTCGACAAGTTACAACAAGTTTGCCCGAGTGGTGGAATCGGTAGACACAAGGGATTTAAAATCCCTCGCTTAATAGGCGTGCCAGTTCAAGTCTGGCCTCGGGTACCATATTACATACGTAAGTATGGTGCAAAAAAGCCTCGACATTAGTCGGGGCTTTTTTGTGTCTGAAATTTGCTCAATGAATGACAAGATATAACAATCCCTCATCGTTTTAAAATAGGGCGTGCCGGTTCAAGTCCGGCCTCGGGTACCATCAGTTTTATTATCAAAAATATACGTCAGTATGGTGCCAAAATGCCTCAACATTAGTTGAGGCTTTTTTGTATCTGAAATTTGCTAAATGAATGACAAGATATAACAATCCCTCATCGTTTTAAAATAGGGCGTGCCGGTTCAAGTCTGACCTTTTTGTATCTGAAGTTTGTGAAATAGTGATATTTGCTCGTTCAAGTCTGGCGAGTACCACGAGTGAACACAGCTAAATTTAGCCGCGTTACATTGAAACTTTGTGTTGAAATCCTGATCCGTATCAGGTGTGTTAAAACGACGAAATCAATCAGATTCATCGACTATTGTTGACGGACTTATTTGAATTGTTCTTGCTAAATTAATGTATTAAATCAATTAGCCATATCGGATTTTTAGACGATAAAAAATCCTCTCAATCAATATCTTTACGTCGCTGGGATGAGTGTTGCCTTTAGCTTTACATATTTGACAGTACACATGCCTCTGCTAAGCTTTTCGATACCCTGAAAGTAAACAAGGTATTATTTACAGGTATGGAAGCAAACAGCAGGAACGACTTAAGTTACCTAGAACGCTTAATGAGATTGTTTACTCATGTGCAACCGGGAGAAGGTAAGTCAACCTTGATGCTCTCCGCTTACGCCTGTTTGCTACTGTTGCTGTATTACATTTTAAAGCCTATCCGTGAAGCACTCATCCTCTCTGAACACACCGCTGAAATACGCACTTACACAATAGCGATTCAAGCTTTGGTGTTAATGATATTGGTTCCTTTATACGCTAGCTGGATCAGGACTCAGGGAACGAATGCAATATTGCCCAGAGTAACCTTAGCGGTGGCAATGAGTTTATTGCTATTTTGGGGACTTTATTTGTTTAAGGTGCCTATTTCAATTCCTTTCTTCGTTTGGCTGGGCGTGATCAATGTACTGTTAATTGCCCAGTTCTGGGCCTATGCTGCAGATATTTACAGTCCAGATGAGGGTAAACGCTTGTTTGCTTTTGTTGCAGCAGGGGCATCTTTAGGATCATTATTAGGTGCGCAAATTAGCAAACATCTATTTAAGCTTGTTGGTGCTGAAGGCTTGATGCTAGTCGCTGCAATTTTACTGTTCACGACGATGTGGTTGCCCAAATTAGTAGGATTGAAATCTAAAAAAAAAAGCCGAGTGGCTATCATGGTCATTCATTCAAAGCAGGTTTTGATACCGTACTGAATAATCGTTACTTGTTGGTGATTGCTGGGTTTGTAGTGTTACTCAACTGTGTGAATACTACAGGAGAATACATTCTGGCCAAATGGGTGCAAATTCATGCGCAGCAGGGAGCCGATGTCAAACTGATTATAGGTGAGTTTTACAGTGACTTTTACACTTGGGTAAACTTATTCAGCATGATAATTCAGCTATTACTGGTTTCTCGAATATTCCAGTGGATCCATATACATGGTGCCATTCTAATTTTACCCTTTGTCGCTTTTGTGGGCTATGGACTAGCGACTTTTATCCCTATATTCACCCTATTTAAGCTAATAAAGATTGCTGAAAATAGCATAGATTATTCATTACAAAATACTGCCCGGCATGCACTGTTTCTGCCTTTAAATCAGCAACAAATTTTTGAAGGGAAGACTGTGATCGATGCATTTTGTTGGCGTTTGGGAGATTTGGCTCATGTGGTGATCATCTTTATTGGCCTTAAAGTATTCAAGCTTGATCATTATGAGTTTGCGGCGGTTAATCTGGTGCTTTCCCTGTTTTGGATAATATTGGCATTTAACCTTGCTCGCAAGCATAAGCAATTGGTCAATGAGCATGATTAATACCTGTTTTAATTCTGATGTCTTGCTAAGCGCTAACTAATTTTAAGTAGTTGCATTGTCATAAACGGATTTGTTATCTGTGGCTTAAAGAGCCTAAATATATCGATATAAGTGAAATCCATCGCCCTTAAAAATAGACTTTACCAGCGTGATATCTCATCGATTGAATAGAAGGAGCGCAATATGCAATATTTGAAGATGGCTTTTTTTCTGACGATATATTTAGTCGCTTTCTTGTCTCACGCTGTAACCGTTCCTTTAATCCGAGATGAAACGGTTATCTTTGACTTATTAAATGATGGCGATATTAATCTTTCTAAAAGTGTTGCTAAAGCGTTCACGACAAAAGAAAGTATTATGGAAATTCGCAGGGTAGGTTTAGTCAAAAATAGTGTACAGATACGTGCCGCCTTTCGAGATAAAACAGTAAAAGATTATGCTAGAGGTAACGTTGGTTTAATGTATTACGATAGCTACTATAATGAATTAGCAGCATATATTATTTCAAAATACCTTGGCCTTAATATTATTCCTGCGACAGTGCTTCGAAGTATACCAATAGGGAAAAAAGGGCTAAAACCGAGTAAAAAATTGAGAAAAGGCAGTTTGCAATTATGGGTAGAGAATAGTGTCGTGCTTTACGATTTAACTGCTCTTAGCCTGCCTTACCCGGGATCCGCCGAATATAAAAATCACCAAATAAAAGAAATCAAAACATTCGATTGTATTATTGGCAATGTTGACAGGCATGCTGGCAACCTTTTAGTCGATCTGAATGAAAGATTTGAAGACCCAAATGAAGTGACGGACAGGAAAAAAGCTTATCTTGGTAAAATTTGGGCCATCGATCACTCTAGATCTTTTTATCGAGGGCCTCGGCTAGACATCCGAACTTGTAAGCTAAGTAAGTTAAAGTCAGATGCTATTAGCATGCAGTTTATGCAAGGGATGAGAGATTGGAAAATTGAAGAACTAGAAAAAAGACTCCGAGCGAGTGGTCTATCTGAGCAACAATTAGCTCACCTCAGATTGGAATCTATTGAGCATCGCTTTCAAAAAGTAAAACAACATTTTGAGGAGCAGCAGCGAAAGAGTGGCATGACTGATGAAGAATATTACAGCTCGGGGCTTTGGCATCGGGTTTGGTGAAGGTTAAGCGATTAAGTTCGAAGACGGCTTAAAAGATGACATGTCAAACCCGCTGTAATATAGCGCTATTTACAGGGGCTTACAATCTCTTGGTTACAGCCTCAGTAAATCTACAATCATTTAAGTCAATATCAGTATCTTGCCTGTTATCCTCTCTATGAGTTTGGTTAACTCTTTATCTTAATTAGAGTATTTGGCGTTTATGGGCTAGTACAGCGCTTTTGCTTAAGCTCTTATATTGAAAATAAACACGGAATTACTGACAGGTATGGCATAAATCACTTAAGCGGCTTAAGGTAGCGAGCGTAGTTAATGAGGATTTTTACTCATGTTCTGCCAGCTTTTTTAATAACAGATCACGACGTTTGAGTAACGCCTTGATTTGTTTTCTCTTGAGTAGGCCATTAGTGAGTTTATCTAGGCTTTGATAGTCTAAGTTTTTTAATTGATGTTCAATTTTTAGCGAGTGACGCAAACGTGCCGCCTTTAAATATTTTGGTGCGTGTTTGCCAGTTCTAAAGCTTCGAGAGTGGTCTATCATCCACATCATCCAATCCGCTTCTGTATAGAGAATATTGCTTTGGGTTCTATCTACATTGAAAATTAAAATATCAAACATATTCATCAGGCTGGCTTGGTATGACAGAACGCAATACTCGCTTGGATAACGTTCATCCTCGATGCGATTTTTTTCGTTAAAAGTGTCATCTATCCACAATTGTAGCGAGCCCTGTTTATTTTTGATGGTTCGAAGTACCGTTGGCGGGATCATATTCAATCCAAGGTGACGGGCTATCCTGTACGCTGCTATTTCGTATTTATAACTGTCGGTATTGCGATATTTATCTTTAGAGGCATTTCTGGGGATGATATTTTCAGTTTTAAAAATAGCTTTGAAACGCAGTCCGTTATGTTCCAAATAAGCTTTTTTCGACTGTGTCACACCAGTCCCTATAGGCTCAAGTTTAGTGATAATTGCCTGTGTTAATAACTGTTCCCAGTCCTGATAGCTGTGGCCTTGGTAAATCTCACGGTATTGACCATCGTCAACCTCAAAAGGACGCCATTGATTACCATCAAATTGTTGAAGTTCATCTTTGTTAATGGCTAATAACATTGGATTGCCCTGATAATATTTTCGGTACAGTCCAGTGTCAGTATTGATCACCTTGCCCTTCATTCTGCTTTCAAAAACGCGGCTACTCGTGGTTGTGTGACCAATCACCAATTGTTTGGCCTTATAGTGTTGCAAAACGCGATCAAGTATCTCTTCCTCAAAGATTGGATGGCAAAGAGCTGAGCCTCTATACCAGAATTGACTTTCTCCATCGAGGTAAAAAGACTGGCTGAGATTAACAAAGCTTTGGTACAAGGATTTATGTTCGTCAGAGCCTGCAGATAGTAACCGCCGTGCTATTTTTTCTTGGCGACTAAAGAAATCATCAAGGTGACTTAATGCGCCTTGGAGTTTTAATTGCTCAAAAGCTTCCATGTAATCATGTATTACTGTTGCTGATTCGTTGTTTACTTCGGCTAAGGTTGACAGAGGGAACTTGGCAGAAAGTCCACCATGGAGAAATAGCACCTCATTGATCTTTAATATACTGGGCTTGCTCAACAGCCAACGGCCATATTTACCCTTGGTAGAAAAGAGCTGCATATGGCCAAAGTAGCCGGGAGGGTATTCAGTGTTAAAGGTCGATAATAGCGATTGCTGACTCATTCCGGCACTGGTTTCAGTTGCATATGAAAGGTATTGCTGCCAGTAATTTTCGCGTACGTCCGCAGATTCATCATCCAGGTAGTGTTTATATTCATCAGTGGGTACGTAGTTAAGTTCACGGATAAGGTTCATCAATTCATGATTACCCAACACAAGATGTACTGCGCCTCCTGCTGCGGTGGCCTGTTGCTCTAAACGCATAAACAAGTCCATTACTTTGCGGGAGTCAGGGCCTCTATCCAGCAGATCGCCTACACTGACTAGCTGAGTGTCGCCAGCTTGCCAGTTCAGTTGGTCATCGATAATGCCTGCTGCACGAATTAATGTTTCAAATTCACCATAGTCGCCATGGATGTCACCAACAACAATAATTTTTGCTGTTGTTGATAGCTCAAAGCTCTCGTAGGAGGCTGAGGTTTCCTGTAATGGAATAAAAGTGCATAGCAGTAGAACAACACTTATCACAGCATGGTT
Source organism: Shewanella sp. 5_MG-2023 (assembly GCF_030547465.1). Taxonomy (NCBI): domain Bacteria; kingdom Pseudomonadati; phylum Pseudomonadota; class Gammaproteobacteria; order Alteromonadales; family Shewanellaceae; genus Shewanella; species Shewanella sp. 5_MG-2023. The sequence goes on along the minus strand of NZ_JAUORC010000007.1, from coordinate 130,860 downwards.
AAGGTTCATGGTTGAGCGCTGGGTAAGGTGACTTTGACTTTAAGTTTAGAAGATGATTATGAAATGGTGTAGTTATTGGTAAAAGCCTTGCTGCTATTACTAGTAAAACAAGGCCTTTGAAATGGGATTATGGCTTTATTACTGATTGATGAGTTTTTTCAATCCAGGCGCAGCTTTAAAGCTTGGTTGGTTAAATCCTGGAATTTCCATTGCTTCACCGGTTTGTGGGTTGTAGCCATTTTTCGCTAAATGGTAGCGTAATTCAAATGTGCCAAATTGCGGAATGTAAACTTTTTCACCTTCGGTAAGTGCTTTATGGATCTGAGAAACAATTTGATCGATTTGAATTTTCGCTTGAGATTGTGAGATACCGATGTCCGAGGCCATCACTTGCATGAGTTGTTTTTTATTCATATTAACTGCTGTGAAATTAACGTAATAAGTATTGCGGAGTTTGTTTATAGCAGTTATGCCCATCGTTTAACAGAACTCGACTTATCACAGCTCTACCACTGTCGAATTGCTGCGCTAAATCCGCTATCTATCTCCAACTTTCGTATTATCTTTTAACAGTGTCATATTTTATGTAACACAAGGATGGTATTTCTTTGCCATACTCAAAAGCTCGTAGTCAGTATTTAGGAGGATAATTCATGGTGAGATGCTGTTTTCATCGAGTTGCGTTAACTTTTGCAGTGATATTATTCTTGTATTTTACGCCAATGACTAAGATTGCGGCTTCGGATGCGGTTTATAACACCCTTGCGCAACATGTATTATTGATTTCGTTGACTGACTCCAGTGTTCAATGGCAAGCATATTTAACGATTCTGCGCCAGGGTACAGAGGCTGAAAAGCTTGAATATATCGACACAATACAAAATGAAGTTGATAGGTTTTGGGCTGATAAGTCTGTTGAACTGCAGTATCACAATCTGGCTTCCAACGCTTCACTTCAAAACAAAGTTTTTTCTTTAGAGCCTCCGGTAGATGATTACTTGAGAGTTCTTAACCATATTAGACGATTAATGTGGCTTGATAACCGCCATGAATGGCAGCCAATTGTCCCCGGCGGTTTTTTACGGCCTGGCGATAGTCATCAGACTATCAGTGCTATTTCACAGCGTTTATGGTTACTTGGGGACTTATCATCTCGTTCAGAAGCGCAACATATTTATGATGACACTATAGCGAACGCGGTGGTGTCATTTCAGCAGCGTCATGGCTTAAAAGCCGATGCTGTTATTGGTCCCAATACCTTACATTGGTTAAACCAAACACCTAAACAGCGCGCCATATTACTTGCCAGTAATTTTGTGGCTAAAACCAGTTATCAACATCAACTGTCAGAGCGTTATTTATTGGTAAATATTCCCGCCTTTGAAATGGTGCTAGTCAATGATAGTCAAATCGCCATGACCTCTCGAGTAATTGTCGGCAAGGCCTATCGAAGAACCCCTGTGATGTCAGGACAAATATCCAATGTGGTCATTAATCCTACTTGGACAGTACCTAAAAAGCTGTTACGACGGGATATCTTGCCTAAAGTGGCTAAAGATGGTGATTATTTTCGCGATCGACAATTTGATGTTTTTGATCGAGCTGGGATTAAAATTGATAAAACCGCTGATGAATGGCAAATGGCCGCAACTGCAGCCTTTCCATATCGTTTGGTGCAGCGACCCGGGGAAATTAATGCGTTGGGGCGTTATAAATTTCATTTTAAAAATGATCTGAATATATACTTACATGACACACCAGATAAATGGCTTTTTAATAAGGCAAATCGAGCGCTTTCATCGGGCTGTATTCGCATTGAAAAAGTGCAGCAATTGGCTGAGTGGTTCGCGGATAATGTGGTAATAGATAAACGCACTTGGGCGCGTATGCAGTCTAATCAAAAAAATACTCAATGGTTTTCGCTGTCACAGACCATTCCTGTGCATATAGTGTATTGGAATGCTTGGGTTGGTGAAGATAACTTGGCCCAATATCGAAATGATATTTATCATTTAAATAACACAGATAAAACAGTAGTGGCAAATAATGCAGCAAGCCCATTACAGTTGACGTCACGTTAAGTGCCTGACCTTATTAGAAGTTGCTAAACTGCACATGATTTATACATAACTTATGTTCTTTTAGAGTTGCTATTGTTTGCCATAAGCTTTAAATTCATCCTCGTTTGTGCAAAAAGTGCACAGTTTGAATTTTTAAAAAGTGGTGAGTTAATGTCGTTAGTTTGTCCTTCGCGTAGGCAGTTAATCCTTGGAATTAGTGGGGTGGCTGTCGCTTCAATGTTTTCTAATTCCGCTCAAGCAAGCCGATCTACAATAGGGCAGCGTGATCTGAGCTTTTACAACCGTCATACTGGTGAGCGCGGGCAAGGCAGTTTTTGGGTTGATGGTGAATATAGCAGTGATACTTTAACGCTTTTTAGCAATGTATTACGTGACCATAGACAAAACCAAGCGGCGCCGATGGATAAGCGTTTATATGAAATCCTGTATAAGCTTCAACAGACACTGAATAACTCAGATGAAATTCATGTGATTTCTGGTTATCGCTCTCCGATCACCAATAATATGTTAGCGGCCAACAGTAATGGTGTTGCCAAGAAAAGTTATCATATGAAGGGAATGGCAATGGATTTAGCCATACCCGGCATTGCTCTTAAAACCTTACGTGATGCAGCAATGTCGTTAAAAATGGGCGGGGTTGGTTATTACCCTCGTTCTGGTTTTATTCACCTTGATACTGGCCCGGTAAGAAGCTGGTAAAACCCACGGCCTGATATTTAGCATGATTTAAAGGCTATATAGTTAGTTCATGTGGATAAAATACCGGCGTGATGCTTGTTGACGCTATTTAGCTGTGTTAGAATCCGCGCGCTTAGTTTTATAACGAGCACGAGTTGTTATTGGTCGAAAATAACAACAAAAATTATTTTATATAAGTGAGAATTACATGTCTTATACTATCAATGCTGAAATCCGTACTGAAATCGGGAAAGGTTCGAGCCGCCGCCTACGTCATGCGAATTTAGTTCCTGCTGTAATCTACGGTCCAGGTAAAGAGCCTATTTCTATCAAATTCGCTCAAAAAGATATCATCAACCAACAGTTGAATGAAGATTTCTACACAAGCGAGTTAACTATCGTAATCGATGGCAAAGAAATTAAAGTTCGTGCACAAGCTGTACAGCGTCACGCGTACAAAATGCTTATCGAACACATCGATTTCAAATTTGCTTAATTGCTAATTTGAATGAAAAAAGCGCCTTAAGGCGCTTTTTTTGTGACTAAAATTTGGTTTATAACGCTTAATCAATATCAAAGCTATAGTAAATATCTAAGGATTGATTTAAGTTGCCTGATACGGTTTCTAGGTAAAGCTGTGAAAAAATATAATACCTTACCGTCATTTCATAGCCGGGGTTAAAAACACCAATACCGTATTTCACCATCAAGTCTTCGCCAATATAACCGCTAATGGCAAAGCGTCCTTCATCGTTGGCATCAAGTTGTACATTAGAAAAGCCCATTTTTTCAATTAAGCCCGTCGCTGTTGAGCCAATGTTGTTCATTGCGCCGCCGCCAAACTGTGAGCCTAAGCTTAACGCCGCGCTCATCATTAAAGCATTATTTTGATCATTACCAGAGTTCGCAAAGCCTGTGCCGGTGACTATGTAGGATAGAATTTCGGCTTGCTCTTTGGCAGGGTTTGAAAACAAGGTCACTACTGGCTGCATGGCTGTGCCTGTGACTCTCACGCCTGCGGTGAGATCTTCATCTTTGATTTCTTTTACTGCTTCAATATTTAAGTTGGGTACTGAGCTTGGGCCAACAAACTGCACTTCACCAGTACTGATGGTTAGGGTTTGCCCCATAAATTTATAACTGCCATTATTCACTTTAATATCACCAAATAACAGCGGTGGTTTGAAGGCTTGTTGCTGTAGCAATAATGTTCCTTCTAACTTGCCGTTTAAGCCCATGCCATCAATGTTAAGGTTCTTGCCCACATTAATATTGAGATCGGCGACGATAGCGTAAGGGCTGACTTTTTCTTCTTGTTCTGAAATCGAGTCTTTAAATACCACATCGCTAGATATCGCTACACCACCCTCAGCTAGTTGAACTAATGTAATTTCCCCGCTAGGAATATCGACAGTGCCCGTGATCGCCAGCTGATTTTTACTAAAGTTAATTTTTACATCAGGAGTAATATCCAATATTGCGATAGGGGGCTGAATAAAGGCGAGCTTTTTACCTTTTATATCAATTTCACCATTAAAGTTACCCTCTGGCCAAGCCAACTTACCATTGATATTTGCCTGGCCTTTCCCCATGGTTAAATCGCCTGTTACATTACCTTGTTGGCCAGCGAGCTCCATTATTAAATTGATATTTTCAATCAAAGTCGGGTTGTTTGTAGTGGCAATAGCTGCTTTTGATAGTGTCATTTTGCCACCGACTTCAGGCTCATTTAAAGTGCCTAATAAGGTTAAATCAGTGGAAAACAGTCCTTGTAATGTCGCCAGCTCAGGGAAGAAGCCCTGTAAGCCAGTTAAATCTAACTCGTCAATATTGATATGCCCTGATAGCTCTCTTGAAGGCTGGGTGCTGATGTTAACTTGGCTGCTGATATCTGAGATGCTATCTGCTTGCACTGATAATTGACCCGTTAGTTGCTGCTCATCTAATGTGACATGTAAGTTAACTAAGTCGTAAATGATATCGATGCGATCATTCTCTGAGCGCTTTAATTCTAATTTGCCCTCAGATAAGGTTAAATCAACATCTGCTTGTAACTTTTCAACCTCAGACCAATTCAGTTTGGCATCAAGGCTAGAGTCACCAATCCATACCAAGCGTTCGGGTAATATTGGCTGCAGTAGGCGGCCAGGTGTGCCTTGTGCAAGAATATGAATATCCCCTTGGGTACCAAAATTTGCAGGTTCAATCAGGCACAGGCTATTGCTGGGGTGATTAATGCAAAAAGGACTGGCGCTGCCAAGTTGATTGAGTTGATCCCAAACGATCGTGATGGGCTTATCTAACTGCCAATCTCCGAGCATATTGGTTAAGGATAAGGCGTTAACTTCAGTATCAAAGCGTTGTTTATCTGCCGTGTATATATTGCTCAATTGGGTGTTAATGGCTAGCTCTCCACCCGTAGACAGTTGCAATGTTTGCTGGCCAAGATCTCCTGAGGCGATTAGCTCTACGTCAGTTAAGTCCAGTTCGCTCCAGCTAAAAGCAGTACTGGCGAGATTCACGCTAAATTGATGCTCATTTAACGGTAAGTAGTGACCCGTTAATGTCAGTCTGTCGAGCTTCATATCGGCAAAATCAAAATCGGCCACTTGGCCGTTAATATCAACGATAGGTTGTTTGGCATCGCCAGTGACATCGATTTTTGCGGTAATTGACCCTTTACTATCTGGTAGCCACTGGCTGATGTCAGGTACATCAAGTAATGCATCTACATCCCATACTGTATCTGCTTGACCATTGATAAGTAGGGTTGTGCCGAGGGCTTGTGCTTGTAGGTCTTTGGCATTGATGGCGAAGTTATTATCAAATTGTACCTGACCTTTAACGCTAAGAGGGTACTGATTTAAACTGCCGCTTAAATCACTGTCTACAATATTTACTTCCCAGCTAGTATCAGAAACCTTACCTGTGGTGGTTAATATCCCACTGATGTGGCTGCTAAGCTCGGTGAGTTCATAAAGATAATCGATTTTTTCTAGCTGTAAATCAGTGGTGTCGAGTTTGGCTTGCCAGCTAAAATCATTGCCCCAATCAAGACTCGCTTGACCTGCGATATCCCCCGCATCTGAGCTAATGACAATATCTGCAATATCCACATTGGTATGTGATAGCTGCATTGCGCTATTAACTTCAAGCTGCGGGTGATAGGGGCTGAGGAATTGCCCATCAAGGACAACATGTTGTTGGTTGAAGTCACCGGTACTTGATAATGTTTTGATATCAGTGACATAGTCAGGCTTAATCAAAGGCCACTGAATTTGGGCTTTGCTTATATCAATTCGATAAGGCATTTCGGGCTTACTCAAAGTGATATTTGAGTCAAAATTAATGGTAAAGTCACCTTCAGCGGCAAGGGTAACGGCTAAATCATCAAAGCCGTTGTGTGCACTGAGTTTGATTTTTTGCTGGGTTAATTCAGGAATTTCGGCCACATTGTTAAGGCTAAAATCGGCGTTAATATTCATTGGGTAATCGTGATTTAAACGGATATCGCCTTCTAATGTTGCCTCACCGTAATCATGAGTGATGGCTAATTGCTGCACATCAATTAAGTCATCAACATAGCTGCCTGCTAAGGTTATTTTTGCGAAATCATCGGTTCTTGCTCCCAAGACCATCACGCTGTTATTACTAATCAGTTGTTCAAGGTAAATAGGGAATGACATATAAACCACTGGTAATGCTGCCATAGCCCAGTCGTCATTTACCTCAGTGGTATTGTTCGGCGCTGCAACATCATCACTGGCAAGAGGAATATCAACCAGCAAACCGTCACTATAAAGGTAATTAACTCTTAAGCCTTTGCTATTCCATAGTGCTTTGCCTTGCAAGCGGCTGGCGTTATAGCGCATGTCATTTACGCTGACCTCAACTGAGTTTAAGTCTAATTCGTTAAGGCCAATAACTACAGGTAAAATCAGCGGTTCAGGTACTTCATCTTTACTTTCATTAGTTTTATCAGTGTTAGCTGGCTGATTATCTGCTAATGCAGCTTGAGTTGTTCGAGCGTTTGCAACGGTACTTTCACTAGGCACATCATCGGCAAACTCATCAGTAGCTACTCGTACCCGCACGCCACTTGCGTGTAACTTATCGACACAAATTTGCTTGTTAAACAAACAGGTTGGCAGCCAAGATAAGCTTAAGTCATCAACCTCTACCGCTACGCCATCCATTGACCAGCTTGCATGGTTAAATTCGAGTTGCTTATTGATGGTGCCAGAGCGTAAGTCTAATGCGAGATTAGGCACAAATTGATTGGCTAACATCACTGACATACGTGCGCCGAAAGGCGTGCCAATGAGCACTGCTAGCAAAATTAAAATCAGCAGTGGAATATAGATAATCACTCGAGTGGTATGTTTGAAGTATTTCCATAATCGCGCCCAAAGCGTTAATGGCGGCTTTGCTGGCACTTTATCTAGTGGTGTAGCGTCATGGGCTTCATGGTCGTTATGATGCTGGGGTAGCTTGGATTTTTCTGTCATTACAAATCCGTCCCCATGGTTAAATGAATTCGCCAAGATCTATCGACCGTTTCTGTTTCTTTCAAGCCGACACCTAAATCGAATCTAATGGGCCCGATAGGAGAGATCCAGTGAACGCCGCCGCCGACGGAGGCAATAGGTTCAAATGTTTCTGTATCAAAAGCGTTACCCGCATCCACAAAGCTGGCAAGTCGCCATGTGTCAGTTAAATAAAATTGATACTCTAAACTGCCCACCATCAAATAACGACCGCCGACAACCTGACGTGACGTGCTACCGTCTTCGTTGGTGTATTCAATGAATGGCCCTAGCTCTTGGTAGCCATAACCGCGAATACTCTGATCGCCACCGGTAAAATAACGTAGCGAAGGTGATATTTGGGCGATATCGTCACTATCAGCAATGTTGGCGCCTAAGTCGAGTCGGGCTACAAAACGATGCCGCTCGAAAAAGGTATCAATCCATTTAAAGTTAGCTTCAAATTTTAACAGTCGAATTTCAGAGCCTAAATTAGGGTCACCATATTGCATACTGTAAATATGACGGTAGCCCGACTTGGGGTCTAAGGTGTTATCGCCGCGAACGGTTTTGCCAATACCAAAGCCTGCAAGAAGGAATTTTGAATCGTAATCAATATTGGATTGATTATAAAGCTCTTGGCTATATTCAAGTGAATAACCAAATAGCCATTGGTCGGCTAGGGTTTGTTGTCTGATCACCCCGAGTAAACGTTTCTCTGACTCTAGCTGGCCAGTGTAATCGTAGCTTCTATCTTCTTCATTATAATCTTGGGTAACGCCATATTTATCTCGCAGTAATCCAATCTTAAATTGTAGCTGATCATCTAACGGGTGCTTTAACGGAATAGTATAGGTGGTTAAAAACTTAGGCCTGTCAGGTGACCATTCCATAGTAGTTTCTTGAGTATGGCCATAGCTGTTAATTTGCGGCATCCGCCAAGTGAGCCTGACCCTTGGCTCAATGGTTTTTTCGGCATTGGTACCAATATCGGCACCCAAACCTAATTCAAATGAGTGTGTTGGTCTTGGGCTTAAGTCAACTCTGATGGGGACATCGACGTCGGTCATGGCATCAACTTGTGGTAACACTTTGATATTACTAAAGTAGCCAGTATCGATAAGGTTGCGGTTCAATCGATTTAACCGCCGGGTTGAATAATTTGAATTGGGTTTAAACGGGATGAGTTTTTTCATTAACTCATCATTGAGAGTATGACCATGAAACTCGACGTTACCCAGTTGATAGCGTCTACCTGAGTCATAATGCAAGTGGATTTTAGCGGTATTCACATCCCGATTAACCACCACTTCAGCCCGTGAGAATTTTCCATCGAAGTAGCCTCTGGCCATAGCTAATGTAACCAGCTGATTTTTTAACTCTTGGTATACGCCGTGATCTAACACATCACCAGGTTTGATAGTTAACTGATCAAGCCAACGATTAAAGCTGTTATCTTCAATCATTTGCTCACTGAATTTAATGTCTATCCACTGAACAATGGTAGGCGCACCTTCATCGATATCGATGTTAAGTTTCCAGGGGCCCTTGGTCGCTTCTTCAACGTTAATCGATACTTTTGCGTGATAATGGCCGATGGATTCCAGCGCGGCGTTAACATTGTCTTCTACAGTAAATAAATAGGCTCTGCGTTGTACTTCAGAATCAGGGTTATTGCCTAAATGCGCTTGGATATTTTTGGTTAACCGTCCTGATGCGCCCGTTACCTTGACCGTTAACCAGTTATCTTTTGCCCAAGCGAAATTAGGTACCATCATGACAATGGCAGCAAAGGCGACAACGCAATATTGAAAAGATTTAAATAACAATTATAGGATGCTTATAAAGGCCATAAACTCATACTGTATTGTCGCTAGAATATGTGAAACAGGCAAGTTGTGGATTAAAATTAACCTTTGAAATGCATAGAAAGAATCGTCTGATTAAAGCATTAATATAAAAACCAGTCATTCCAGTGCTCGGCTTAAGATAGGTTTTGGCCATGCAAGGTCAAAGCTACCTTGATTTTACCTTAATGTTGGAGTGATTTAATCGTCCAAATAAAAAAGCAGAACTAATTACTGTTCTGCTTTGTTGTTTAGTGTTGGTGAAGCTATTAAATTAAGGTTTTTAGAGTTGTCTTAACAAAGAGAATGCTTGTTGAGTACAATCTTGAGTCACCACAAATCCCACCATGTTATCAGCGCTGTCATAGCCTTTGGCGACAATGCCTTGAGATTGAACATCAAGATTCCAACGTGATACTGAACTAGAGTCGGTTTTACCACCTATTTGAATGGGGTAATTAGGGGTTTTAACCTTGACCATCATATTTAGCAGTGTCACCTTGGTTGCTTCTCCCAATAATGTTTTCCCTAATGCAGCAGCGCTAATTAAGGTCGGTTGTAAATACGCTTTTACTTGCCCTTCAAATTCAGCGCAATCCCCTAAAGCGTATATATTAGCATTAGACGTTTGCATGAACTCGTTAACACATATGCCGCGGTTAACCTCAAGCTTGGCAAGTTATTTAGCTAATAGTGAAAAACTGACTGCGATCGCCAAACCGCTGGGCTTGAGTGCAGGTAAATTACATCGATTAATGAAGCGGCTTAATTTAAAGTAAATAATGCCTTCATTAATCTAAAACGATTTAAGGATTTCTGTGGGTTCAAAATTACCCCGTAGGGTGGAATATGGCGCATTTGTGCTGGCAGGGCTTATTATCATGGCTTCGTCACTATCACTATCTCAAAGTGATGAGTTGCAGCTTTGATTAATATTACTTTTCCCATAGAATCAATTCACTTAGAGTATAATTTAGGGCTATAACTTAGACTGTAAGCCCCTTGATAAATATGAGAATAACAATGAATAAATTAACCATGTTGTCATGTATCACCTTGCTGGTTTCGTCTTTTGGCAGTGTTGCCAATGACAAGCCGTTTGCCATTGCGATCCATGGCGGAGCAGGCACGATAAATCCCAGTAGTTTTACTCCTGAGCAAGAACAAGCCTATCGCGCTAAATTAAAAGAGGCCGTTGATACGGGTTATGTGGTGTTAGAAAAGGGCGGTTCAAGCCTTGAAGCAGTAACTCAAGCTATTAATGTTTTAGAGGATTCGCCATACTTTAATGCAGGCAAAGGGGCGGTTTATACCCACAATGAACAGCATGAAATGGACGCCTCTATTATGGATGGAAAAACCATGAATGCAGGCGCTGTATCGGGGGTTAAGCACGTTAAAAATCCCATTGATTTGGCGCGTTTGGTGATGGATAAATCAGTACATGTGATGCTCTATGGCGAAGGCGCTGAAGAGTTTGCCTTAACCCAAGGGGTGCCGCTGGTTGCCAATGAGACTTTTAATACTCAACACCGCTATGAATCATTGCAACGGGCTAAAGCTAAAATGGAGCAAGCAAAATTAGATAATAAAGACTATATCGCTTCCCATAATGCACTCGATGTCGAATTTAAAGTGGGCACAGTGGGCGCGGTAGCTCTGGATAAAAGTGGCAATATTAGTGCGGGTACATCAACAGGAGGCATGACCAATAAGCGTTATGGTCGTATTGGTGACGCACCCGTTATTGGCGCAGGCACTTATGCTGAAAACGGTGTCTGTGCAGTATCAGCAACTGGCCATGGTGAATATTTTATTCGCTACCATGTGGCTGGGGATATTTGCGCCAAAGTGAAATACCAAGGTAAATCCATTATTCAATCTGCCGATGAAGTGATTAATCAGCGCCTTATCACTGCGGGTGGCACCGGCGGGGTTATCGCTATTGATCATCGCGGCAATATTGCCACACCATTTAATACCGAAGGTATGTACCGTGCGACCCGTAAAAAGGGTGAACAAGCCCAAGTGATGATTTGGCGAGATAAGTAAGCCCTTTAGTGCGTTTTTTAATACAAGTATTAAGCACTAGCTAAAAAGGCATCAAGTATTCACTTGGTGCCTTTTTTCTTTTAAGCCTTGTTTAAAACTGTTTAAAACTGTTTAATGTGATTGTGCTTGATTATTAATCACTTGAGGCGGGCAAATATTCCCTTTATCTTAATAGGGTTATTCAAATGTTGAGCTTGTGGTGAATTGTATTAGCAAGATCAATGCTAATAGGTATTACATAAGCGTGAGTCAGCGGTAAGCGATTAAAGTTTCTATAGTGCAAATAGAAAGTGATTGATGGTAACTCGTTAGCTGTTGTTGGACTATAGTTAATAATTCTATTTTTGAAATAAAATGGTCGTTGCTTTGTGTTTTTGTTGCAAAGTTTACAGCTTGTTTTGTTACTGCTTTATGGCTGTTGTACATAAGTATAAAAGTCGAGTTTATATGAGCTAAGCCTCAAATTATCCGTGAGTTAGATACACAAAACCGTATAGTTATACTGAATTATGATTATGTACCAGCCTCAATAACAAGCTAGCTAAGCACAACACTAAACATAGGTTGTGAGACACAAGCTAAGTAAATGAATATTGAAGGTAGGCGATTAATGGGAAAGTCATTTTTTACATTGAATTTGAATGAATACACGCAAGTTGTGATTTGAAGTCAAAAGGCTACAAATACCTAAACGGCGCTGTTAGCCAGTAATGCAAAGACGATATGTAGTATTTAGGAATTTCTTTAAGATTAAGTATTATTAAGGCTAGTTATGAAAGTGGTTAAAGATGGTGTTTACGAGACGGCAAAAATGAACGTTGTGATTGAGGCTAGCTCTGTCATTAAAACATTCAAAAAGGTGAAGGATTACAAGAAGCGCTACTTCAGAGAAAAAATAGCCTTACAACGATTAATCGGGCTCGATAATTTCCCAAAACTACTTCATTTCGACGATGAAAATACCACGCTGACCATGAGTCGTTTAAAAGGTACTGCACCAGAAACCTTATCAGTGAAACAAATTATCCTGTTACGGGAAATGGTTGCCAATATGCTCGCTCAAGGTGTCGCGCGCCATGCAATGCCTGTGCGAGATTTATTAGCAGACAGTGATGAGAACCTGGGCATGGTTGATTTCGAAAGAATTACATTTCGAAGCTTTGAATGGTCGCCAATTTGGTTGATTGCCAAAAAGGTCAGTCATTACCATTTATATCGTTTAATACGAACTTATCAGCCGCAACAATTAACTGAACAAGAATATGCTTTTCTTGCAAAAACTGACACTATTCGTGATTATCTAATGAAGCTAAAACCATTAAAATTAAAACTAAAAAACATGTTTAAAAACCGCAGTAATAAGTAAGTATTAACTTGCCCCGTGATATAGCGATTTATGCCAAGCTTTAGGTTTAATAATAGCGTGTCAGCAATAGAGCGGTCATCATGTCAGGTATTACAGAATTAAATGCACTATTAAAGTCGATGGAGCCACAACTGCTGCCAGCAGAATTTGTGTTCTGTAAGGTTTCAGGTACGTTAGTTGATTATATTTCCCTTAATCCTGTCGCCACATTTTGTGAAGCAGAAGGATTAACGTTAGTGTTGGAAAAAACTGCCGCCCAACAAGCAGGTTTAGGGTTTGAAGGCTCATTTCGCCAAATAACCTTAACAGTGCATTCAAGTCTTGAAGCTGTAGGGTTAACCGCGGCGGTATCTGCCAAATTAACGGCTTATGGTATTAGTGCTAACGTCATTGCGGCTTATTATCACGATCATATCTTTGTTCCATCAGCTAAGGCCGAGTTGGCTCTTTTAGCCTTAAAAGAGTTTAGTGCAGTCACTTAAAGCAATTCTATCAACTTGCTTTAAGTTAGTTGGCCATCGCTACTATATTTAACTTAGCGTAGTATTAAACTGCCTTGATACGATTCAACAAACTGCAGCTAAAGTTGCAATTCCTAATCTAGGTGTTAATGTTATTTTTAAATCTTTGATTGGTATGGATCATAGCTTGAATTGTGATAATTCGAGCTTTGTTTAAAATGGATAAAGGCTGAGAAGACATCTTGCTTCGACGTTTTATAGCTTATATTTAACTAAAGGATTAAGCTAATAATGATAGGTAAACACAATAAAATGTCAGGGAATGACTATTTTCTTTTCTTTTTAGAAAGCAGCTCAGATTTTATTTATTTTAAAGACAGTGATTTTCGATTTACCTATGCCAGCAGACCTTTTCTGGATCTTCTGCAAATAAAAAACCTTGAAGATATTATCGGAAAATCAGACTTTGATCTTTTTGATGAGGAGCATGCCGCTCATTATCGACAGGTTGATAAAGACATATTAGCGGGTAAAGTTATTGATTCATTGCAAGAAACTTATTTTGATCAACATGGGAAGCTGTGCTGGATAAGCACCAGCAAAACCCCGATTTTTAATGATTCTAACGAAATAATAGGCATGTTTGGGATTAGCCGAGATATCACCCGAATAAAAGAATTAGAAGCGGAAACAACCAAGCTTGCCCAAACTGATAATTTAACCGGATTATGCAACCGTAACAGCTTTTTACAGCAGTCAAGATATACACTCAACCTTGCTCAGCGTAGCGGGAGCCATGCTTATTTATTCTTTATTGATGTAGATAGGTTTAAAGGCATTAATGACACCTATGGTCACCCATGTGGCGATGCTATTTTAAAAGAGATAGCGAGTCGCTTACAGCTTTCATGTCGAAAATCAGATTGTATTGCACGATATGGCGGTGATGAATTTTTAATATTGGTGACCGAAAATGATAGTTTAGGCATCCAAACTTTAGCTCGCAAAATTCATGAACTCAACAGTGAAACAATTACATACGAACAAACTACTTTTAATCTGTCATGCAGTATTGGGGTAGCCAAATTCCCAACAGATGCAGAAAATGCAGAAGGTTTAATAAAAGTTGCAGATGATTTGATGTATGAAGCTAAGAAATTAGGAAAAAATCGAACAGTGTTTTCACCTCAAATCGTCTTTACTTCAAATGATAACGAATGGGACGGTAAAGTCATTGGCTAGTCCTACCTTGTGCCTTGCTGGGTTAATGTGGCAAAAATGCAACGCAGTAATTAAAGTCGCTGTGATTTTTATATGAAGTCTCTATATCAGCAATTCATGCTATGACTGTTATAGCCTGCCATCGCTTAACTCAGCGCTTAATTGACCTGATCCATTAACTGCTCCATGCTATTGCCAATTAATTTAAAAGCCCTATTACAGCAATCTAATTATTCAATCTGCTGATGTTGTTAAATTTGACTACACTAAATACTTCGGCTACAGACTTTATTGGCATTGCACGAACTATGGCGGTAGACCCTGATTTTCCCAATAAGTTAATTGAAAATCCAAACTATGGCATGCCGCTAACTGTTCCAACTACTGGCAAACCTGCGCTAGACAAAATAGGCATGGTTGGACTGGTGTGGTATGAACACCAAATGTGGCGTATCGCCGCAGGTAAAAAAGCCGACCCCAAATTAAGTGCCCTTGGTGTGGTGTTCAAAACTATTCTAAGTGCTGGTTTACATGCGTTTAAAAAGCGCCGGGCATAGGCAGAAAGCACATAAAAGAACAGGGCTTTATTCATCGATGTCGTGACTCTACCCTCAACGAAAATGTTGCTCGGACATGTTGTAACGTCGATGAGTTCAGCTCACATTTATGTAAGCGGGGCATGTTAAATTCTAAACATCGACCCTAAACTCTAAACATTAGCTGAGATAGGTAATGGATTAGATTAAAGCAAGAACAATTAAGTACAGCTTTGGCTAGCCTCGAGCATAATCATCGAGCTTTCCATTTCGGGAAGCAAAGCCCTTTATAATGATGTGCTAATCAAATCTCTGATAAATTTTATTTTGAATATCTTGTATTAGCTTTTTATCTCCTGTCTGTATACATCCTAAGTAACCTTCTGTTTTTAAGTTATTTAATTAATTTTAAATGAGCCTAAATTAATATTTTTTGTCAAGAAAGCATGAAGCTAAAATAAGTTTTTGTTACTCCGGGAACAGAAAATAATTGACTGATGAACCATAATGTCATTTGAAGTGACATTGTTATCAAAGATAACAAGATGAATATCGTCTATATTGATGTGGTGAGTATCTATTTGTATTAAGTGGGTAGTTTAAATTAGTTGGAAGTAAAATGTTAAATAAAAGAAGCCATATAAACTTATTAAATACATTATGGTTGTTTTGTATTGTTATTTTTAGTCCTCAGTCTCTTGCGTATGATCTTCAAGAGGTTAAGGAATCAGGGGTGCTCAGGCATATTGGCGTTCCCTATGCAAACTTTGTCATTCAATACCCACAAAACGAGAAAACAGTCCTAACAGGTCTCGATGTGGAGCTTATGCAAGGCTTTGCAGAATATTTAGATGTTGAATATCAATTTGTTGAAGCATCTTGGAGCAACCTAATTGGTAAAATTAATGGCCAAAATGCAATCTTTGTAGACAAAAATATTCAGTTAGGATCAAAAGAAGCAATACAAGGCGATGTTATTTCTAATGGATATACCATTCTTGATTGGAGGACTCAACTTGTCGATTTTTCCGAAGTGTATTTTCCATCGGCAGTATGGCTAGTCGCGCGGACAGATTCTAGCTTACAGCCAATTAAGCCTAGTGGTTCGATTACTACTGATATTCAAACGGTAAAATCAAAGCTTTTGGGAAGAGATGTTTTGGCAATGAAGCAATCTTGCTTAGATCCAGATTTATATAATATGGCGCAAACAGGGGCCAATATTATCTTGCCAGTAAAGGCGCGCAAGCTAAATGAAATGGTTCCCGCTATTCTAAATCAAGATGCTGAAAGTACCTTGCTTGATGTACCAGATACACTGATTGCACTGCAAAAGTGGTCGGGCGAAATAAAAGTCATTGGCCCAATATCTGAAGAGCAGCGTATGGCTGTCGCATTCCGTAAAAATTCACCTGAATTACGAAAAGCATTTAATACTTATTTTAAAACAACATTAGTTGACGGCAGTTACATAAAGTTAGTAAAAAAATATTATCCCGATGTCTTCTATTTTTATCCTCAATTTTTTGAAACGTTAGATTAATAGCTGATGAAAGTGATAAAGTTTTTTAGTACTAAAAGTATCATCATAATTGGTGCCGCTATTCTGATTGCGTATCTTGGGTTAATTCTTACTGTCACTCATTTTGGGCAGAGTAAACTCCAAAAATCTCAGGTTAACGTATTGCAGCTTGAGGTCAGTCAATATGTAAAAACCATTGAGTTTATTCTTTCAGTGAGTCAACAATATGTCATTGATTTAGAAGATGATAAAACGGTTAGTACTTTTTTTGCTAATCTCCATTCCGGTATGTCTATGGAGTATGGGCTTGGTTCAAGTTTAACTAATTTACAAAGGCAGTTAGGTTCTTTTGTTGTAAATAGTCAATTAGATGAGCATAAAATATTCAATCGTGTGGTGTTAATTGATTTGTCTGGCAATGCAATCGCAGATACTCATACTGATTTATTTTTTGATAAGGCGAACATTTCAAAGGAAAAAAGCCTAGAACAACAAAGTGAGATTTTTGTAGTAGAAGGTTCCAACGGATTAAAAATACAGTTACATAAAACCGTTTTTCATCAAAGAAAACCTGTTGGAGTATTTGTTGCTGACCTTAATTTACACTTGGTCATCAATCAACTTAAATTACAAAATACTGCTGACCGTCATAGTCGTTTGCAGCTGACAGCCCCTAATGGTAAATCATTACTCATCTGGGACTCTATTTCATCTGACAATAAAAATAATCTCACTTTAAAGCCTGAATTAGCCAATAACATTGCAATTGATAATGAAATTGCAGGTGTTGATTTGTATTTAGAGAGTTGGTTTGAACCTATTTTTGATCAAGATATTCTTACTTCTTCTAATTTCACTTTAATCCTTTCTTTTCTTGCTATCCCCTTGTTATTTGGTCTTTATTACTTATTGAAAATTGATAAGAGTAATACCATTTTACGCACTCAAATTAATGTTTCGGTTGAAGAGCAAGATAAATTAAGTCAGCAAAATGTTTTGTTAGAACGTGAAATAAAAAGGCGTAAACAGTCGGAAAGTCAACTCGCTTATCAAGCAACCCATGACGAACTTACCGGCTTGGTAAATAGGAATGTTAGTCATACATACTTAAGTCAAACTATTCAGCAATCACAAATAAACAACACTGAAATATTAGTCATGTTTATTGATTTAGATAACTTTAAGAAAATTAATGACACACTAGGCCATGCAGCTGGAGACGATATCCTTAAAATGGCAAGTCGTCGCCTACTTGATACCGTGTATGAAACGGATATGGTTGCCCGGTTGGGAGGTGATGAATTTTTACTCATTGCTCAGTCTCAAATGAATATAGGTAGAGCAACAGATCTGGCAACTAAAATTCTTAGTATTTTTGATGAACCATTTATCGTAAATGACTTTGAATTTTTTATAACGGCGAGCATTGGCATGTCTATGTATCCAATGGATGGATATGACCCTGAAACATTGCTGAAAAATGCAGATATGGCCTTGTATCGTGTGAAAGACTCTGGCCGGAATGACTTTAGTTTTTATGACTCAAGTTTAAATGAGTCTTTACAGCAGAGTGTTTTATTAGACAAGCGTTTACGCTTAGCCATTAACAATAATGACATTGAGATGTACTATCAACCGATTATTGAGCTAAAAAGTGGCAAAATTGTCGCAGCAGAAGCCCTTATGCGATGGCATGATAACGAGTTAGGCTTTGTTGCACCTGATATATTTATACCGTTGGCAGAAAAAAACGGTTTGATCCATCAACTTGGTGAATTGGCACTTTTGCAAGCTTGCTATAATACGGCAGAATGGCAAGAAATTACCCCAATAAATATAGCGGTTAATTTTTCTAGTGTGCAATTTAGGTATTGTAATGCTCTCCTCGAAAAAATTGAAACAGCCTTAAATGAGAGTCAACTCCCTGCAGATAAATTGACCATTGAAATTACAGAAAGTCTCTTGATCGATCATAATAAAGACTTACTTAATATGCTTAATAAGGTTGATAAACTTGGCATCGGTCTGTCTATTGATGATTTTGGTGTGGGGTATTCATCATTAAGTTACTTACAAAAATTTCCATTTTCAAAACTTAAAATAGACAAAGCATTTATGGATGGTTTGCAAACGAATGCAGCTAATCGGTCATTAGTGACAGCAATATTCGCAATGGCAAATGCACTAAATTTAAAAGTGATCGCTGAGGGAATAGAAGAGCCATATCAAGCGAAATATTTAGCCGATATGAAATGTGAATTTGGTCAAGGGTATCTGTTTAGTAAAGCGGTAACCGCTGATGAATTTAAACAGTTATTACTTAAAGATAAACAACACCCTTTAGGCTTGGTCATTTAACCAACGGATTATACATGGCTTACATAGTCATTTTATATGATTCAGCTAGACCCTTTCTAACTCCTATTGAATCTAGTCGTCATTCAGTGGTTTAGCGATTATCCATTTGCGACTATCCATTTGCGATTAACTGGCCAAAGGGGGTAGCGAATCAAAGTGACCAAACGTGTCTATCTAAATATGAGTTTTAACTAACTTCTCAAGCGGACAAAACGTAAACTAAACTCCCCCATGTATTCACAAACACAAATTCCTGTTACCGCAATCGACTTATTCAATCAACGAATGTTGTTAAATTTGACTACACTAAATAAGTGAACCGACAAATAGCAGTCACTGACGATCTCATTTTAGCCTGTTGAATTTAATGAATTAAGCTTCAGTGGTTCGGTCAAGCGTAAGCGCATAAAAACGATTTAAGGGGTAAATATTATGGATTCAATAAAAATATCTGATTATATGGATCGACAACCCGTACTGTTAAAAGCCGATATGTCACTGGCTACAGCTGTGGAGCATTTATTAAGCAACAAAAAAGCGGGCGCCGCCGTTATTGATAATAGCGGCGCATTGGTAGGCTTTTTATCTCAGCAAGATTGTATGTCGGTAATGCTTAAAAGTAGTTATCACTGCGATATGACAGAAACTGTGAAAGATTGCATGCAAACAGAGGTACTAACCGCATCGCCCGATGGCAGTATTTTACAACTTGCAGAGCAAATGCTGGGGGCGAAACCTAAAATTTATCCGGTAGTAGAAGGCGGTAAAGTGATTGGCACCATTAACCGAACCAATGTACTAAGTGCGATGAATTTGTACATGCAGCAATGTTATTTAACCCCAGCATAGGCAGGAAAAGTCTAAACTAATACCATTCAGTCTAGTTCCTTGCTAGGATCGCATTTTTGAAATACTTGCTAGGAATTAGATTTGAATTCAGATCAACACCCGCTCTCTAAAGCATACCTAAACTCATGTTATCAAACCGATGCGGCTAAAATTCGTCGTCGGTTGTTTCAGTTAAAAAAAGAGCCGCAATCTGAAAAGAAAGATCAACTCCTGGCTAAGTTATCAGAGCAAGCCGTTAAAGCGTTTGATAAAGCCCAATATAGGCTTAATAACATTCCTAAAGTGAGTTACCCTGACTCGCTACCTGTATCGCAAAAACGTCATGATATTGCCTCTGCCATTGCCAATAACCAGGTGGTGATAGTGGCGGGTGAAACCGGCTCAGGTAAAACCACTCAGTTACCAAAAATTTGTTTAGAGTTAGGCCTTGGTACCCGTGGCTTAATTGGTCATACCCAGCCAAGACGATTAGCCGCAAGAAGTGTGGCAAATCGCGTCGCTGAAGAGATAAACAGCCCGCTAGGCGAGGTTGTTGGCTTTAAAGTCCGTTTTGCTGATGCCATTAGTCCAGATAGTTACATCAAGCTAATGACCGACGGTATTTTATTAGCGGAATTGACCTCTGATAAGTTCTTGAATCAATACGATGCCATCATCATTGATGAAGCTCATGAGCGTAGCCTCAATATCGATTTCATTTTAGGCTACTTAAAACAAGTGCTTAAAAAGCGTCCTGATTTAAAAGTTATTATTACCTCAGCAACCATTGATGTTGAGCGCTTCTCGAAGCATTTCAATCAAGCCCCTGTCATTGAAGTATCTGGACGTACTTTCCCGGTTGAGACTCGCTACAGGCCATTAGTCCGTGATACCGATGCAGACCTAGATGTCAGTGACGGTATTTTTTCTGCTGTTGATGAGTTAATGGCAGAAGGCCCTGGTGATATCTTGATTTTCATGAACGGTGAGCGAGAAATTCGTGATACCACCGAAATGCTGCGTAAGCAAAACTATCGCGATACAGAAGTGCTGCCGCTATATGCGCGTTTATCCTATGGCGAGCAATCAAAAGTCTTTAAAAGTCATGTAGGCCGCAGAATTGTATTGGCAACCAATGTCGCTGAAACATCATTAACGGTACCTGGGATTCGCTATGTTATTGATCCCGGCACAGCGCGTATTAGCCGCTACAGTTACCGCACAAAGGTGCAGCGTTTACCGATTGAACCAATATCACAAGCCAGTGCTAATCAGCGCCAAGGTCGTTGTGGTCGTGTTGCGGCGGGTATTTGTATTCGTTTATACGATGAAATGGATTTTATGCAGCGTCCGGAATTTACCGACCCTGAAATCCTGCGTACTAACTTAGCATCGGTTATTTTGCAGATGTTAGCCATTGGTTTAGGCGATATCGCTGGATTCCCGTTTATTCAGCCGCCAGAAGAGAAACACATCCGTGATGGTTTCTTATTGCTTGAAGAGCTACAGGCGGTTAAAAAGCAGCGCAAAGATCTGGTGCTGACAAACTTGGGTCGAAATCTCGCTAAAATCCCGTTAGATCCTCGCTTAGCCCGTATGGTGCTTGAAGCAAAAGATATGAATTGTCTACATGAAGTGATGGTTATTGCTGCTGGTTTGTCGATTCAAGACCCACGCGAAAGACCCATAGATAAGAAGCAAGCGGCGGACGAGTGTCACATACGTTATACCGATAAAGACTCTGACTTTGCCAGTTGGGTTAATTTGTGGAATTACATTAAAGATCAAAAAAACGAGTTATCGGCAAGCCAATTTAGAAAGCAGTGCCGTGAAGAATATTTAGCCTATTTACGGGTACGTGAATGGCAAGATTTATACACCCAGCTTAAACAAGCCGTGCATGACTTAAAGTGGCGTTTAAATGATACCCCTGCAAGTTATGACAACCTGCATAAAGCCTTATTGTCAGGTTTGTTGAGTCATATTGGTTTTAAAGATGCCAATAACGAGTACCTTGGTGCCCGTAACCGTAAGTTTTTTGTGTTCCCGGGGTCACCACTGGCTAAAAAAGGCCCTAAGTGGATCATGGCAGCAGAGCTAACTGAAACCTCGCGTTTATTTGCTCGCTGCTGCGCCAAAATTCAGCCTGAATGGTTAGAGCCTCTTGCTGCGCATTTGATTAAGAAAAATCATATCGAGCCGCACTTTGAAGCCAAACCCGCCAGTGTTATCGCTTTTGAAAACCAAGTGCTTTACGGCTTAACCGTGGTTAATCGCCGCCGAGTGCAATATGGCCCGATAGAACCTGTGGAAGCGCGGGAGATATTTATTCGCAGCGCATTAGCAGAAGGGCAGTTACAAACCAAAGAACCGTTTTTTGTTAAAAACCAGCAGCTACTTAATGATATTGAATCCCTAGAGCACAAATCACGTCGCCGCGATATTTTAGTTGATGAACAAGTGCTGGTGGATTTTTACGAACCGATAATTCCGCAAGGGATTTATAACGCGCCACTATTTTTTAAATGGTGGAAAGAAGCCCGTAAAGCCTCACCTGAGTTACTTGATTTTAACCAAGAGCTGTTAATGCAGCGCAGTGCTGACCATGTTTCAGCATTGGATTTTCCTGAGATTTGGCATAAAGCCAACTTGGGCTTAAAAGTGAGTTATCACTTTGAGCCCGCGGCGGTTGATGATGGCGTGTCTATTCATATTCCTGTGGCGTTAATTAACCAAATTGATACTGCAGACTTTGATTGGTTAGTGCCGGGGTTACGCGAAGAAAAAGTAGTGGCGCTGATTAAATCATTACCTAAAACCCTGCGTCGTAATTTTGTACCCGCACCTGATTATGGCCGAGCTTGTGTACAAGCGATGGAGCCGTTTGCAATGCCAATGCTTGATTCTATGTGCAAACAGTTATTAAGAATGACAGGGACCCGTATTAGCGCTGATGATTTTGATTTAAGCCAGTTAAGCGCGCATTTGACAATGAATTTTAAAATTGAAGATGATAAACATCGCTTGGTAGATCAAGGTAAAGATCTCGATGCCTTGAAAGATAAACTGCAAGGTGTGGTGGCTAAAGCCATTCGCAATGTCGCTGAAGATGGCATTGAAAAGAAAGATATTACTACTTGGTCATTTGGCGACTTACCTAAGCAATATCAAAAACGCAGGGGCAACTATGAAGTTAAAGCATATCCAGCGCTAATTGACGAGAAAAGTCAGGTGTCGATTAAACTGTTTGATGATGAATTTGAGGCAGAGCGTTATCATAGAGCAGGTTTAAGACGCTTATTGCTGATTAACATTCCGTCACCGGTTAAGCATTTACAAAAAGCATTGCCTAACAAAGCCAAGCTTGCGATGTATTTTAATCCGTTTGGACAAGTACAGTTGTTAATTGACGATATAATTTCGGCATCAGTGCAGCAACTACTTGATGAAAAACAATTAGATGTGCGCAATGAACAGCAATTTGAGCAAGCTAAAGATTGGGTTAGACAAGAGCTTAATGGCTATGCTGAACAAATCTCACTGCAAGTGGAGCAAGTGCTGACTATCTATCAACGCATCAAAAAACGCTTAAAAGGCAAGATCAGCTTAGATATTGCCTTTGCGATGAGTGACATCAACAACCAGCTTGATAAGTTAGTGTTTAGAGGTTTTGTTGAGCATTGCGGTTGGAAACGGCTCGCTGATGTCGGCCGTTACCTTAAAGCGATAGAGAATCGCCTTGAAAAGCTGCCTGTTGACCCAACCCGTGATCGCTTACATATGGTGAGCATTAGTAAACTTCAGGACTTACTTTCAGCGCAATTAGCCAAGGTACCTAAAACTCAACCAGTGCCAGAAGCACTGCTTGAAGCCCGCTGGATGATAGAAGAATACCGAGTGTCTTGCTTTGCGCAGGTACTTGGTACAGCTTATCCTATTTCTGAAAAACGGGTCGTCATGCATATAAAGCAGGCATGATGGGTGACTAATCCTGTTTGTTAAGTTTAAATACCAATAAAAACGCGTAATTTACGCGTTTTTTTATGGGTAAATTTTGCGCCGCCGCGAGTGACAAGTGTTTAAATGCCCTGACAGTGAAATCTGTTGTTGAAGTTAAAATTCTAACAATTTAATGCTAATTTGTGATCTTTTATGAAAGACTTTCAGTTTTAGGAGCGTAAAAATCGTATATAAACGAATATCTTGTATGTTGAACATACGATTTGGTAAGTTTTTCGTAATTATTGGTATCATTAAAAGTGTTGGCTTGCTACAATTAGCCTTAAGAAGACCGATGGTTGCGCTTCTCTGTATTGGTAAATGTCACCCCTAATTATAGACATGCCATGCACCTTACAAACGACCTAAGATTGATAGGAGTTATTATGGAAGTTCATGAATATGATAATGCTTATTACCAAGTAAAAGACGATGTTTTAGAGTCGTTACCTACTGAAGAAGAATAAGCGGATCGAACTAATAGTATTAGCTCTTTCACAAGCATAAAAAAAGCAGCCTCAGCTGCTTTTTTTATGCTTAAAATTGGCGAGTCGAGCTAGCTTAACTCACGTTGGCTAAAGACCGCTTACAGGTCAATGCGGCCCTTTTCAGTTATTACGCCAGTGATGGTCCAACGGTTACCGTTTTTAATGAGTTTAATGGTACGGTCATCAACCCAAGGGTTGCCGCCTTTTAAGCCTTCCATTTTAACTTTTACATCAACTTCATCGGTAAATTTGCGGAAAAAGTCGATATTGATATCGTCAACACTCATATTAACCTCTGTCATGGACAGCCCCAACACATGGCGCTGTACTGCTGAGGCAATATGGTAATGGGAGATGATATCTTTTAATTCTTGATTGACATAAATCATGGCTTGATTGATATCTCTATCAACATAAATAGCATTAAAGAATCCCAATGATACTTCTTCAGGGGAGAGTGGTTTTTCTAATCGGCCTTGAGGGTTTTGTTCAGAAGGACTGCAGGCACTTAAAAGTAATAAACAGATAATAACAACGATTTTATGCATGATGAGTTGATAAGGTAAAATAAGATGATTGAGTATCGCTATTTAAAGGCTCAGACACAAGAATAACGCAAATATTCCAGAAAATATTAAATAGATCTTGACTGAAAAACTCAGCCGTGGCATATCTTAGTAACTCAATACTTCGACTGCTATGTATAACTTCATGTTATCCACAAAATCTGTGGACAACTATGTTGAAGACTATATTCTGCCTGCGTAACGTCATGAAAATTAACAGTTATCAATGCTGGTTAAAAAATAACATCATAATTTCCCTCTCGAATCTTTTTACTTTTCACTTGCTTTTTTATCATTTTATCCTTGCATTTGGGTAATAAATCCTTTTAGGTCGTTGAAAATTCAACCCTTGTTTAATGCTGAAACCCTATGCAGATTCATGTCATAAATGCAGTGTGAATAGCGGCGTTCTTGCTGGGGATATTTAGTGGCTTACAGACCACAACAGATTTTTATTACTCGATGACGTATGACGTGCATGGATGAGCAATTTACTGATAATGGCATAGGTTTTTTACCATAGAAGGTTACTGAGGTATTTTTAAGGTGGTAGCGGTTAATGGCAGGGTATTTTAAGTAGGGGAAGTGAGAGTAGCAAGTTGTAAAGTCGCCTGCTTGTTAGCTTAAATTTTGGTTTTACAGCCTAATAACAGTGCTGTCATTGTTCAGCTTTTGTAATTACGGCTTAGTTTTAAATGAATTTGGCCCAAAAAAAAGCACTAGCGTTAGACGTTAGTGCTTTTCGGCTTAAAACTTAGCGCAGCTTACATCGCGCTACTTAAAGTCATTAAGCTTGTTCGTTTTGTTTAGCTTGAATCGCAGTCAATGCTATGGTGTAAACAATATCATCGACCAATGCGCCGCGTGATAAATCGTTTACTGGTTTGCGCATACCTTGCAGCATTGGACCAATACTGATCAGATCAGCACTACGCTGTACCGCTTTGTAAGTCGTATTACCAGTATTTAAGTCTGGGAATACGAATACCGTCGCTTTACCAGCTACAGGGCTGTTAGGCGCTTTAGAACGGGCCACATTTTCCATCACTGCCGCATCATATTGTAATGGACCGTCAATGACTAAGTCAGGGCGTTTTTCTTTCGCGATACGGGTTGCTTCACGTACTTTATCAACATCAGAACCGGTACCTGAAGTACCCGTTGAGTAGCTGATCATCGCAACGCGCGGCTCAATACCAAATGCAGCAGCAGATTCAGCTGATTGAATGGCAATATCTGCTAATTGATCAGGGTTTGGATCTGGGTTAATCGCACAGTCACCATAAACAAGTACTTGATCAGGCATCAACATAAAGAAGATAGATGACACTAAGCTTGAGCCTGGCGCTGTTTTAATTAACTGCAGCGGTGGGCGAATGGTATTGGCAGTGGTATTTACTGCGCCTGAAACGATACCGTCAACTTCATCTTGCGCCAGCATCATGGTGCCTAACACCATGTTATCTTCTAACTGCTCTTTAGCGACAACTTCAGTAAGGCCTTTGTGACGACGTAAATCAAGCATACCTTCTACATAGCGCTCACGTGCTTGCAGTGGATCGATGATTTGTACGCCTTCACCTAAAACCACATCTTGTGATGCAGCAATACGTTGAATTTCTTCTGCATTACCTAAAAGTACACAACGGGCAATGCCACGTTCAGCACAAATAGCGGCAGCTTTAATGGTTCTTGGCTCTTCACCTTCAGGCAGGACAATGGTCTTTTTCGCAGCGCGAGCAAGTTCAGTTAACTTGTATCTAAATGCTGGTGGCGATAAACGATGTTCTCTTGGCGAGTTTTCAGTAACGCTTTCAATCCAGCTTTGATCAATATGACTGGCAACATATTCTTGAACGTAGTCAATACGTACAGCGTCATCAACCGGTACTTCATGGTCAAAACGTTGAATATTAAGCGATGTCTGCCATGTGTTACTGTCTACAAGGAATACCGGTAAACCGGTATCAAAGGCACGTTCACACAATGCCATGACTTCTGGTTCAGGCTCGTAACCACCAGTCAGTAATAACGCACCAATTTTCACGCCGTTCATGGCGGCAAGACAGGCTGCGACAATCACGTCAGAGCGATCCCCTGAGGTGACCAATAATGAGTCGGTGCGCATATGAGTAACCATGTTTGGAATACTACGGGCACAGAAGGTCACTTTACGTAAACGACGGGTGTTCATTTCACCGGCATTGATGATTTTGGCATGTAAATGCTTGGCTAAATCAGATGCACGTGGAGACACTAAGTCCAGGTTATATGGCACGCTACCTAAAATGCGTAATGGGCTTTTACCTGGCAGTTGGAACATCGCTGATGAATCAGCTTTGTTAATGTCGGTGTGATCAAATATCTCTGATAAGTCAGGACGTGTTGCGCCTTCTTCATCAACAGGTGCACCAATTTTATTGATGATAGAACCAATAAGACGTTTGTTTTTAACGCCGCCCCAAGAGTTATAAGCGATTTCTAAGCGGTTCATTAGACCGTTAGGTGAATCGTTACCCGGAGTCGCGATGAAAATGATATCCGCATCTAATGCTTTAGCAATTTCAAAGTTAATGTCATCTGAGAAAGGGTGGTTACGCGTTGGCACTAAACCTTCAATAACGATGGTCTCAGTGTTTGATGCACATTCACTCGCGCGAGCAATGATTTGCTCCATGAGTACATCAATTTGCTCTGCACGGATCAGGTTCTCAGCATGTTCCATTGAAAATGGCTCAAGCGGGTTAACCGTTGGAGAGTGACTTAAAATGGTGGTTGAACGTTCAGGGCCGGTATCGCCGTTACGGATTTGCGCGATAGGCTTGAAAAATTGAACTTTAACACCTTTGCGCTCTAAGGCACGTACCATCCCAAGGCTTAATGAGGTTAAACCTACACCTGTGCCGATTGGAATTAACATGATATTACGAGACATAAAAACCTCTAATATAAATTGAACAAAGCCTGTTTAATAACAGGCTTTAAAAAGAATTAAGCAATTAACGATTAAGCAGTGATCAGCTTGATAGCATCTTCTGCGATAACCCATTCTTCGTTAGTTGGGATAACCATCGCAACTGTGCTGCCTTCTTCAGTGATAATACCTTCATTACCGAAACGCGCTGCAGTGTTCTTTTCTGCATTCACTTGGAAGTTGAAAATTTGCAGCATATTAAGTACTTTTTCACGGATGAGATCTGAGTTTTCACCGATACCACCAGTGAAGATAACAGCATCTAAACGACCTAATGGCACAGTGTAAGAAGCAATGTACTTAGCTAAACGGTAGCAGAAAATTTCTAATGCTAAGGTTGCGCCTTTATGGCCATCTTTATAACCGTCTTCAATACCGCGGCAGTCGTTAGTCAGCTCTGAAATACCTAATAAACCACTTTGCTTATTGATTAAGTTATGAACTTCATCAAGGGTGTAACCTAATTGGTTCACTAAATGGAACACGATTGAAGGATCCATATCGCCACAACGTGTACCCATTACTAGGCCTTCAAGTGGTGTTAGACCCATTGAAGTATCAACGCTCTTTCCGCCTTTAATGGCAGTAACAGATGCACCGTTACCAAGATGGGCAACGACAACATTAGTATCAGCAACGTCTTTGTTTAATACTTTAGCGGCTTCGCGGCTAACAAATAAGTGGCTAGTACCGTGCATGCCATAACGACGAATACCATGTTCACGGTATAGTTTGTAAGGAAGTGCATAAACATAAGCACGCTCAGGCATGGTTTGGTGGAAAGCTGTATCAAATACCGCAACTTGAGGAAGTTTTGGGAATGATGCAATAGCAGCGCGGATACCAATTAAATGTGCAGGGTTATGAAGTGGTGCCAGTGATGCACAGTCTTCGATACCTTTGATCACATCTTCAGTGATAAGCACTGAACGAGAGTATTTCTCTCCACCATGAACAATACGATGACCAATAGCTTGGATTTGAGCAGCAAGTTCTGGCTGACCAGCAAGAATATCTTTAACAATAAATTCAACCGCTTCACGGTGAGCAGTAAATGCACCTAAACTAGCTTCATTTTTCGCGCCGTTTACTTTCCATTTAATACGTGAATCTTCTAAACCGAAACATTCCGCAAGACCAGAGATATAATCATCACCTGAAACGGCATCAATAACGGCAAATTTTAAAGAAGAGCTACCACAGTTGAGAACCAATACGAGTTTTTCTGACATGTTGAGACCTTTACATTCTAATCGAACAAAATTTAAATTGATGTGAAACCTTGTTATTTCAACAATCAATCATAGTTAATGATTTACAAATTAGCCGATAAATTTAGCTGAAATTTGGGGCTAAATAGGGCTGTGTGCTATTGTGCATGTATCTATTAATTGATTTAGGGCATACCGTTGAACGTAAAAGTATTCAAAATCATCGGCGATGGTCGACGTTATATGAAAACGTGGCCAATGATCCGACAACTTGGGTTTTATTTCCCTGAATACCGCGTTGTAAGGGCAACCCATTTAGGCATCATGTTCATGCCTTTTTTTGCTATTTTGGCTGCAATGAGCCAAGTGTATGTCAATGGATGGGCGTTTTTGCCCCAAGCCATTGCCATTTTATTATTTTTTATCAGCTTACCTGTTCAAGGCTTGCTGTGGTTGGGCTGGCGTGCAAGACACCCGTTGCCACTGACCTTATTTGATTGGGCTAACCAACTCAGTGCAAAGCTAACCGCAATGGGGATTAGCAATAAACCGTTGGGCCCTAAAGCGTGTTACTTAGATATGGCAGTGATTTTAAAAGTGGCCTTTGACCGTTTAGATCGCAGTTACTGGGAAGAGCTATAGCCTTCAAGGGTTACACACTTTAAAAATGACTGAGTCAATCATAAGTTAGCGAAACTTAATAATTGGCACTTATTCCACGCTCGACGAATACCGCTTTAATGGCTTCCATCGTTTCTTTACTTGGCGGCTCTACACCTTCTAACGGATAGGTTTCACCGAAAGCTTCCCACTTATGGGTGCCAAGCTGGTGGTAGGGCAGTAATTCAACTTTCTCAACGTTTGTCATCGGCTTGATAAAATCTGCCAAGGCAATGGCTGAGTCGATATCTTCAGTAAAACCGTTAACCACAACATATCTAACCCAAGTTTTTTGCTGACGCTTAGCAAGGTGCTGTGCAAATTGCAGTGTGCGTTGGTTGCTCACTTTGGTTAAATCAATGTGTTTGGCATCATTCATTTGCTTGATATCAAGCAATACTAAGTCGGTGTTATCGAGTAGTTCATCGATAATCGGTGTGTATTTTCGAACGAAACCATTGGTATCGAGACAGGTATGCAAATCGTTTTGTTTACAGGCTTTAAAGAGCTCGTTTACGAAATCAGCTTGAAGAATCGCTTCTCCACCAGTTGCTGTAACGCCACCTGATTTTAAGAAAGGTTTGTAGCTGATGATTTGGCTCATGAGTTCATCAACACTGACCTCTTTACCACCATCTAAATCCCAAGTGTCACGGTTATGGCAGTATTGGCATTTCATTAAGCAGCCTTGCATAAAGGCAACGAAACGAATGCCTGGGCCATCTACTGTGCCAAAAGACTCGATTGAGTGAATGCGACCTGTGGTCATGAGAACTCCGAACAAACAAATGAAAAAAGGTTGTGCTAATTAGCAATAGTGACATCACTTATATTAGCACAACCGATTTTAGTTGATATTACATGCTTTTAGTAAAGGTACGTGTAATAACATCTTGTTGCTGTTCAGGTGTTAACGCGTTGAAACGTACCGCATAACCAGACACACGAATGGTTAACTGTGGGTATTTTTCAGGGTTAACAATCGCGTCTTCAAGCATTTCGCGGTTCATTACGTTAACGTTTAAGTGTTGACCACCTTCACTGTTAGCGTTGCTCATGAAGTAACCATCCATCAATGATGCAAGGTTAGCACGACGTCCAACTTCATCTTTACCTAGTGCATTTGGCACGATAGAGAATGTGTAAGAAATACCGTCTTGTGCGTGAGCAAATGGCAGTTTAGCTACTGATGTTAATGAAGCGATTGCGCCATTTTCATCACGACCATGCATTGGGTTAGCACCCGGAGCAAATGGTGCGCCAGCTGGACGACCATCAGGTGTAGTACCCGTTTTCTTACCGTATACAACGTTAGAAGTAATAGTAAGAATAGACTGTGTTGGAATCGCATTACGGTACATTTTCATGGTACGGATCTTAGCCATGAAACGTTCAACTAAGTCACAAGCGATGTCATCTACACGTGGGTCATTGTTACCAAATTTTGGATATTCACCAGAAATATCAAAATCAATTGCAATGCCGTCTTCGTCACGGATTGGCTTAACAGTACCGTATTTAATTGCAGATAGTGAATCGGCTGCAATTGAAAGACCTGCGATACCACATGCCATGGTGCGACGTACATCACGGTCATGTAATGCCATTAATGAAGCTTCGTATGAATACTTATCATGCATGTAATGGATAGAGTTAAGTGCTGTCACGTATTGTGTCGCTAACCAATCCATTAAGCCGTCTAAACGACCCATTACATCATCAAATTCTAATACTTCTGATGTGATTGCATCTGCTTTAGGTGCAACTTGGATTTTTAGTTTTTCATCAACACCGCCGTTGATAGCGTAAAGCATGGTTTTCGCTAAGTTGGCACGGGCACCGAAGAACTGCATATGTTTACCCACAATCATTGGGCTAACACAACAGGCAATTGCGTAATCATCTGATTCGAAATCAGGACGCATTAAGTCATCATTTTCGTACTGGATTGAGCTCGTATCGATTGATACTTTTGCACAGTAGTTTTTGAAACCTTGTGGCAGCTCATTTGACCATAATACGGTAATGTTTGGCTCAGGGCTTGGGCCCATGTTGTAAAGCGTGTGTAAGAAACGGAAGCTTGATTTAGTTACCAAAGTACGACCGTCTAAACCCATACCAGCAATTGATTCAGTTGCCCAGATTGGGTCGCCTGAGAACAATTCATCGTATTCAGGAGTACGTAAGAAACGCACCATACGAAGTTTCATTACGAAATGGTCAACCATTTCTTGTGCTTGTTCTTCAGTGATAACACCGTTAGCGATGTCACGTTCAACGAAGATATCGATGAAAGTAGAAGTACGGCCCAATGACATTGCTGCGCCATTTTGGCTCTTAACAGCTGCAAGGTAACCAAAGTAAGTCCATTGGATTGCTTCTTTTGCATTCGTCGCAGGAAGAGAAATATCACAGCCGTATTTTGCTGCCATTTTCTTGATTTGACCCAATGCACGATGTTGCTCTGCAATTTCTTCACGCAGTTGCATTGTGTAAGTTAAATCTTCGCCAGCTTCAAAACCTGCTTGAAGTGAAGAGAACTGAGCGTATTTATCTTGCATTAGGTAGTCAATACCGTAAAGCGCGATACGACGGTAATCACCAATGATACGACCACGGCCATATGCATCAGGTAAACCGGTTAAAATACCAGATTTACGACAAGCCATAATTTCAGGAGTATAAATATCGAATACACCTTGGTTATGGGTTTTACGTAATTCAGAATAAGTGTATTTAACGTCTGCGTTTAATTCGCGGCCATAAGCTTTACAAGAGCCTTCAACCATACGAATACCACCATTTGGCAGCATTGAACGCTTAAGCGGCGCATCAGTTTGCAAACCAACGATAGTTTCTAAATCTTTATTGATGTAACCAGCATCATGAGAAGTAATGGTCGAAACCATTTCTGTGTCGAAATCAACAGGTGCGTGGGTTGCATTTTCTTGCTTGATGCCAACCATCACTTTTTCCCAAAGTGATTCAGTAGCTGCGGTAGCGCCAGCTAGGAAAGATTCATCACCTTCATATGGGTTGTAGTTTTTCTGAATAAAGTCACGAACGTTGACTTCTGTTTTCCAGTCGCCAGCTTCAAAACCTTGCCACGCATTTGCAAATAACTCTGTTTTATCGGTCATGGTAATTTACCTTCTCGTCAATTAACTGCTGCTGAACTGCGACTTGATGTTAGTTGATGTCTATTACAAACAAGTTAGCAGAACAAAAATTGAGATCCCTATTGATGGATGATCGCAAGGGCATCTAATCCGTTGGCTTAACCGTTATCGTAATAGCGATTAAGCTAAATTTCCCACTTATCTAAATTGGTAAGACCAATTTACCCTGCAAAGATTAACATAGCTTTTGGTTAACTTCACTTAAAAAAATAAAATTTGACTATGCGAACAGTGAAACTGTTAAGTGCTTAACAGTTTCTGAGCAAAAAGTTTTTTATTTAATCAATTGGGTCTATTCTTGCTAACCTTTTGCAAGCGTGCTGCTAAGGCTGCTTAGCCCTATATTGCTTGCTATACTGATTTATAGCACCTTTTAGCAAAACTGATACTTAATTAGTGGCTGTTAATCTAATTGGGTCATGGTGCTGGTAGATTTTTTAATCTTTGCTCTTGGTCATACCAATTTAACTTATAGTTTTACTCGGGGTTTTTATGAAAAATGCATCTGGCGATCAACAGCAAATTGCTGCGACGCCAACCACCTTCCAAAATGCTGAAGCATTTGGTTTAGCTAAAGTTGCTAAAAGCCCTTGGCAATCATTTATGTTATCGATATTTGCCGGTGCATTTATTGCGATTGCATTTGTGTTTTACATTACAGTGACTAACGGCAGTACTATGGGCTGGGGCATGACACGCTTTATTGGCGGTATTGCGTTTAGCTTAGGATTAATTTTAGTGGTGGTGTGTGGCACTGAGTTATTCACAAGTACCGTGTTAACGTCTATCCCTTGGGCACAAAAGAAAGTTAAAACAACCACCCAATTACAATGTTGGGCTAGAGTTTATGCGGGCAATTTAGTCGGTGCGCTGTTAATGGTGCTGTTGATCATGGGTGCGCGCATGTTTGAACTCAATGATGGCCAATGGGGCTTAAGTGCAATTAAGCTGGCACAGCACAAAATTCACCACACCTGGTCACAAGCATTTACCTTAGGCATTTTATGTAACATGTTAGTGTGTTTAGCTGTGTGGATGACCTTTGCCACCAAAGATCTCCTGACGAAATCCTTACTGATGATCCTGCCTGTAGCCATGTTTGTGAGCAGCGGTTTTGAGCATAGTATTGCCAACATGTTTATGGTGCCAATTGGTATTGCTATCCATTCATTTGCACCGGATAGTTTTTATGTAGCACTTAACCTAGACCCGCAACAATTTGCCGATCTTACTGTGAGTAACTTCGTGTTTCATAACCTGATCCCTGTAACCTTAGGTAATATAGTGGGTGGTGGGGTGTTTGTTGGCATCGGCTTTTGGTTAGTTGAACAAGGTAAATTAACCCTTGGCACTGACGGCGCAAGTCACGGCACTATTACAAGCCGTGTTGAGCCTAAAAACGATTAAGCCCCTTAGAGTATGAAGTCTGCATAGAACTACTGTCAGTCTTAATTTGAATGCCCAGCCTTTGCTGGGCATTTTTGTAGCTAGCCTTTTTTACCAAAGCAATTTCAAACTCAGCAGCATTTGATATCAAGCAATAATATCATCAGGCTTTTATTGTTGACTGGTTTTTATTCGATTAAACTTTTTCAATAACAAACGAATATGCGTTAAGGCTACTTTTTAGGCGCTAATATATTGTTAACCTGCCATTTTTAGATATTTTAACTAAAAGTCTGCAATATTTAAGACTATTTAAATGCTAGTATTTTATAAATAAAACCTACCTGATAATAACAATAACAGTGGTAATGAAATGTTAGAGCAACAAATAGCCAGTAATCCCCCCCAAACAACCAAAGTAATGCCTGATACCTTAGTGATCATATTCTTTGTTGCCTTTGCTGCAGCACTGTTGACCTATGTGGTGCCCATTGGCTCCTTTACTACCCAAGAGGCACATTATGTTGTCGATGGTGTGGAAAAGACACGCAGTGTTGTCGACCCTAATTCGTTTAGCTATGCAACAGATGAACAAGGTGAGCCACTACTTAGCCCAATGGGGCTATTTAAAGGTGATGGTGGCATGGGCTTTTTTAACTTCGCCTTTGAAGGCTTAGTTTCTGGTTCTAAGTGGGGCAGTGCCATTGGCGTGATTATGTTCATGTTAGTGATCGGCGGCTCATTTGGAGTGGTGATGGCCACTGGCACCATTGATAACGGTATTTTACGCTTAATCGATAAAACCAAGGGCAACGAGCAGTTATTTATTCCGGTTATCTTTAGTTTATTTTCTTTAGGCGGGGCGGTTTTTGGTATGGGCGAAGAGGCAATCGCCTTTGCAATTATCATTTGCCCGTTAATGATCCGCCTTGGTTACGACGGCATATGTACCGTGATGGTGACTTACGTTGCGACACAAATTGGTTTTGCCAGTTCGTGGATGAACCCATTTAGTGTGGCGATTGCTCAAGGCATTTCAGGGGTGCCGGTATTATCTGGGGCAGGGGTACGCTTTGGGCTTTGGGTTGGCTTTACCCTCATTGGTATTATTTTTACCATGCGTTACGCCAGCAAAATTCAAAAGCAACCCAGCTTGTCGTTTAGTTTTCATAGTGATCAGCATTTTAGAGATAACCAGCAAGGAACAGTAAAAGACAGTCGCTTTAATATGGGTGACATATTGGTATTACTAACCATTGCAGCAACCATAGGCTGGGTTATCTGGGGCGTGATTGCTCATGCGTGGTTTATTCCTGAAATTGCCAGCCAGTTTTTTACCATGGGCATTGTGGTCGGTATTATTGGCATATTGTTCAACCTAAACGGCTTAACCATGAATAAAGTAGCTCAAAGCTTTAAGCAAGGTGCAGGCACCATGCTCGAGCCTGCACTATTAGTGGGTTTAGCTTCTGGCATTTTATTATTAATTGGCAGTGGCGGGGCAACAGAACCGAGCGTGCTAAACAGTATTTTGCACAGTGCAGGTAGCGTGATAGGCCAGCTACCGAATGCCTTATCTGCTTGGTTTATGTTGTTATTCCAGTCGGTATTTAATTTCTTCGTCACCTCAGGCTCAGGCCAAGCGGCGTTAACCATGCCATTGATGGCGCCACTGGCAGATCTTGTGGGCGTGACTCGTCAAGTATCAGTACTGGCGTTTCAGTTAGGCGACGGCTTTACTAATGTGTTAGTGCCGACTTCAGCGTCGCTGATGGCGACTTTAGGGGTATGCCGAGTGGATTGGGGTGATTGGGTTAAGTTTATTTGGCGCTTTATGGTCGCGCTAATGGTGCTTTCGAGCATTGCAGTGATTACGGCCCATTATTTAGGTTTCAGTTAAATAAGGCGCGATATTATTTATTATAAATGGCATTAATAAAAAACGGCATCAATGAATTGATGCCGTTTTTTTAACTGAGATAACGACTAAATAAGTAATTAACTTAAAAATGAGCTTAACAAGGCTTTTTCTTACAGCGTAACAAGGTATGACCTATGCCAATGTTATCTATATCTTCATCCACATAAAGGCCTGCTTCACTGATCATTTTTAGCATATCTTTACTGTGATACATGCGGCTATTACCATTCGCTATTGCAGTAAAATATAATGAGGTGGCGTTAACACAGTAGGCACCCGCTTCGTATGGTTGTCTGTCCCAGTAAGTCTCTAAGATACACAACTCACTATCAGAGCGCATTGCAGCAGCGGCGCGTTTTAAAATAGTGATAATTTGCTGTTTTGAGAAACAATCCAAGAATTGGCTCATCCAATATAAATCAGCATGTTGATAGAAAGGTTTATCACTATCAAGCAAATCTGTTTCAAGTGGATGCACACGATCGGCAACCTGATTTATCTTGGCATTTTCCATCGCTACAGTTAACTGACCCGGCAAGTCCATAATGGTGATGTTGACTTGGTCATCATAGCCTGTGCAAGCAAACGCCCACTTACCTGTATTGCCGCCCACATCAACAATATGTTGAGGCTTAGATCGAAAAATTAACGGTAAAAGGCTATCAAACGCATGATCGGAATAGTAATGGTCAAACTCAAACCAGCTGCGTTTAACCTGTTCAGGTAATTGGCTTAATCCCGGGTAAATGGTGTCCCAATCGCCAAGGTATTTTAAGCCTTCAGCTTTGCCATTACGAAGAGATGCTTCTAATTCAAACAAACCTTGGTAACAGACATCGTGAATAAAGTTAAGATTCTTTGCAGCCATATCATCATGTAATAAGAAATGTCCTGTTTTATCTAAGCGGTAAAGCTCATCTTTGCACCAAAGTAGACCCATACTTAGACCCATATCTAGCAAAACATGAATAGCATACTCAGATACGTCAGCATCATTTACTAACTGCGCTAAGCTAATGCCTTGATCGCCTGCTGCATCAATTTGTGCCAGTAGGCCGAATTGGCTAAGGCAACGGGCCACTTGAAAGCTTACAGGTGCGAAGGCTATTTTTTGTGCTTCGAATTTAGCATCGTAGGCGGATATTTTTTTCGGTGATTGATAAAAAGACATAAAATGAAGATTGCTCTAGCAGCAGGAGAAAAAGTGCTGCGATATTAGCAAACACTATTAAATAGGAGCTTGATCTAGATCTAGATGTTGAGCTTGTTAACGACATGCTAGGGCGGGATAATGCATTTTTGGGACACACGCCTTAGAAGTTGCAGATAGTTGAATTGAAACTTACTTATGTGCAGGTAGTTACGTTTGTTTAAACCAATAAAAAGCTCTGCAAATGCAGAGCTTTTAAAGTGTTTAGCGATTTTTAGCAATCAGTCACTAAATATGGTTACTGTACGTTTTCGCTATCGCTAAATTCGCCAGCAAATAGTGCTGATGATAAGTAACGCTCTGCAGCTGAAGGCAAAATAACAACAATATTTTTGCCTGCATACTCTGGCAGTTCAGCAATACGATTCGCTGCAACTACAGCTGCACCTGAAGAAATACCCACTAAGATACCTTCTTCTTTCATTAAGCGGCGCGCCATATCAATTGCATCTTCATTGCTAACAGCTTGCACAAGATCAACCAAATCTAAATCTAAGTTGCCAGGGATGAAACCTGCGCCAATACCTTGAATTTTGTGCGGTCCAGGTTGCAGAGGCTCACCTGCTTTAGCTTGAGCAATAACTTGAGAATCAACTGGCTCAACCGCCACTGACACAATATCTTTATTCTGACTTTTTAAGTAACGGCTCACACCCGTAATAGTACCGCCAGTACCAACACCTGCTACGAATACATCGACTTTACCATCGGTGTCATTCCAGATTTCTGGGCCTGTGGTTTTTTCATGAATTTCTGGGTTCGCAGGGTTACTGAATTGACCGAGAATAAGGTACTTTGAAGGATCAGATAAACGAATTTCTTCTGCTTTATCAATCGCGCCTTTCATGCCCTTAGCGCCTTCAGTTAACACAAGGTTAGCACCTAATGCTTTTAATAATTTGCGGCGCTCAAGGCTCATGGTGTTTGGCATAGTAAGTGTTAGCTGGTAACCGCGCGCGGCAGCAACATAAGCTAGTGCAATACCAGTATTACCTGAGGTTGGCTCAACTAATTCGATACCAGCTTTGAGGGTACCTTTCTTTTCGGCATCCCAAATCATGTTGGCACCGATACGACACTTAACACTGAAACTTGGATTGCGTGCTTCTATTTTTGCTAGCACATTACCATTGCTTACTCGATTAAGGCGCACTAGTGGGGTATTACCTAGCGTATATGAATTGTCTTCGTAAATGTTGCTCATGGTTTAGCTCCTTGTTTGCATTGTCTAATGATAATCGGTTTAGGTGGCTTTAACAGTGACAGTTAGTTATTCGTTATTCCTTTTAGTTATTAAAGCAAACTCTACTATAATAATAAAGCATCTTCTTAATTAACAATCATTTACTTTTGCTGCAACAGTTAAGCACATTATTACTCGCTTAGATGGTCAGACCTTTAGCAAATCGTCAATTAGTGCTTAGCGAAAATGCCAGAACCCAATAGACTTGTTTTAATTGTAAAATTTTCCCTGTATTAACCAGATGGCCAAAAGTTATCAGTATGGCAATGTCGAGGTGGGAAACTTGTTACTCCCCAATACCTTAATGGCAGATATAATATGAACAAAGTGGTGATTTCAGGAAGTGGACTTTACACCCCACCCCATAGCATTAGTAATGAAGAGCTAGTAACAAGCCTTAATCGTTACGTCGACCAATATAACAGCCAGCATGCTAGCTTAATCGCGAATGGTGAATTAAACGCATTAGCCCACTCATCGGCTGAATTTATCGAAAAAGCCTCAGGAATTAAGCAGCGTTATGTGATGGTCAAAGAGGGCATTTTAGAGCCTGACATCATGATGCCTTTGATAAAAGATCGCCCAAGTACCGAATTATCTATGCAGGCTGAAATGGGTATCGCGGCGGCGAATAAAGCCTTAGAACAGGCTAAACTGCTCGCCAGTGACATTGACTTAGTGATTGTTGCCTGTGCTTATACTCAGCGCTCATACCCTGCAATTGCTATCGAAATTCAGCAAGCCATGGGCACAAAGGGCTTTGCCTACGACATGTTGGTGGCGTGTTCGTCAGCTACATTTGCCATAGTCAATGCGATCAATGCCGTGCAGTCAGGTACAGCATCTAGGGTATTGGTGATTAATCCTGAAATATGTTCGCCGCAGGTTAATTATCGCGATCGCGATAGCCACTTTATTTTTGGCGATGTCGCAACCGCAGTTGTGGTTGAAAAAGCGAACAATGCTCACACTGAGTTTGCTTTTAATGTGCTGTCGAGCAAATGCGTTACTGATTACTCTAATAATATCCGCAGTAATTTTGGCCATATGAATCGCTGTGATCCGCTCAATGCTAACAGCAGTGATAAGTTGTTTCATCAACAAGGGCGCAAGGTATTTAAAGAGTTGTTGCCAATGATTTATCAGCATTTAGACAAGCAACTCGAACAAGAGCAGATACAAGCTAATGAATTTAAACGCTTGTGGTTACATCAAGCCAATATCAATATGAATCAGTTTGTGGTGCGTAAACTGCTTGGTGACAATGTGGATGCAGCGCAGGCACCAGTGGTATTAGATGAATACGCAAACACGGCTTCAGCGGGCTCGATTATTGCTTTTAATAAATATAATCAGGACTTTAAAACTGGTGATTTAGGTCTGCTTTGCTCGTTTGGAGCAGGCTACTCTGTTGGCAGTATTATTTTAGAGAAGACTTAATTTTAACTGTGTGTACTTTCAACTAAATCAAAAAGACTGCCAAGGCAGTCTTTTTGATCATCAATGGGTAAAATCTTAAACAACTAACAACTAACAACTAACAACTAACAACTAACAACTAACAACTAACGACTAATAACTACAGTAACCAGGCATAACTTACTTTCATAAAGTAGGTTTTATCTTTTTGGGTTAATGAATCGATTTCATCGGTAGCAACCAAGCCGTCGGAATAACCCAGATAAAATACACTTTGTGGATTTAGCTTATAGCCATATAAAATTTCATTGCCTAAATTCTGACTTTGCTTATTCGGCGATTGGTATTGATATAAACTTGGATCGCGCTCAATATCGGTATAGACACTGCTTAAACGTAAAAAACTATTTAAGCTGATTTGCCAATTGAGACGTAAATCAGTCAGGTTAGCGGTAAACAAAGTACCTTCATCAACATCAAGGGTTTGGTAGCGATGATTCACATCTAAGATGATTGACTCAGTCACCTTCCACTCCACCGCTGGGTTAAACATAGTCACAGTAGCCGCACGGTCGTTGGCGTAATCAATATCATCACCGTAGTTCATATCAATTTCTAATTTCAGTGAATGTATCGGGGTAAAGTTGGCGTACAACCAATTGAAATTAATATCGTACATGGTGGTATTGCCATCAATGGCCAGTGATGAGCCATCATGGCGTCTACCTACGCGGTCTTTGTGAACAAAACCGGTTGAGATGTAACTTTGTAAGCCGCCGTTAAACTCAATATACACCTCAGCTTCTTGTTCAATTTTTTCATTATTTTGATTGTGGGTAATGTCCCAATCGCCGCCAAATACCACTTTGTTGAAAAAGTTTTCCATTGGGTACCAAACATAATTACCGCCGACGACAAACTTACTGGCATCAATTCGGTCAATAAAACCTAAGTCAGCTCTAAAGTCTTCACCAATGGATTCATAACGGCTAAAGGCGCGCCAGTTACGACGAATATGGTCGTAGCTTACCCGGTACATACTGTCGGAAAAGTTATCTTGCTTGTTAGTGCGTAGCACGCGTTCATTGTATTCACAATTACCCAACTCACAGCTTTGTGGCGGTGCGCTGCAATCCTCGCCTTGGCAAAACTGTTGAAACAAATCATCAGGATATTGCGTGTCTGAAAATACATATTGCCCGGTAAAAGTATCTTGCTCAGTGGGCTGATACTTGATATCAACACTGGCAACATAGTTATGGTAATTCTCTGAGGTTTTAGCGGTAACCAGACCACCAAAAGATAGCTTCTTGTTGGGATCAAAGCGGTACCTTGCTGCAAGGTTATAGCTTTCTTCGTTAATGGTGGCGATATCTGAGCTTAAGTTACCCGGGATTAAAAACTGGGTATTTTCGTCATTAGCCGCCAACACAGCTAAAGTGTGATCATCAGTTTTACTGGTAAGCTTTACCCCATAGTCGGGTGAGGCAATATTACGAGTGTGTAATAGGCTTAATTGGGTATCGAAATAATCTTTATTATCTAAAAAGAAAGCACGTTTTTCAGGGTAAAATAACGCAAAAGTATTGTTAACATCTAGCTGACCAGAATCGGCTTCTACTTGGGAAAAGTCAGGATTAATGGTGGCATTTAATAACGTTGTAGGGGTGATGCCCCAACGTAAATCGAGCCCAGCTTCAACATGATTATCATCTTCCCAAGGCTGGTTAGGATTAAGATTACGTTGATTATTACTGGTTGCCACCACTGATGGCGTAATTTGAATATCTTTACCTTGCTTAGCGCCTTCAAGGCCTGTTGCGGTGCCGAGTTGGCATAATTGACATGACACATTACGATCAATTTTATGGCTTGATATACGATGGGTTTCATTTCTTGGGTAAAAGCGAATTAATTCAATGCCCCAAGTTTGCAGGTCTTTATTGTCATCAAAGTTAAATAGTCTTAATGGTAGCTCTAGTTCAACTTGATAACCTTGGGCTGTGATCTGACCACTAGCATACCAAATACCGTCCCAGGCATCACTTTCTTCACCTGTTAACTCATTTTCAATAGAGTCATTTTGAACCCCATAAGGGTTGATAAAAAACTGATAGGCAAGGCGGGCATTATTAAAGGTGTCGAGCTTAATACCCACTTGATCATCACCCCATGAGCTATCGCGGTCACGTAAATTACTGCGGATCTGTTCAGGGTTTGGGTCATTAGCCAAAAAGGCAACAAACAAACTGGTTTCTGTGGCAAATATTTTCGCTTCAGTGCTAACGGGGGCGGCAATGTTTTCACCCGGTGAGGTTTCATATTTAAGCTGCATAGTGGCAGCTTGTTGCCACTGTGGCTCATTCAACTCGCCATCGATTTCTACAGCCTCGGATAAGGTTGGAATGGCGATATTAAATTGACTTGCATCACCAGCGATAACAGAAGCAGGGAGCAGAAAAGTGCTAAAAAACACGCTTAAAATAGCTGCGCTTCTAATGGTGGAATTTGATAGAAACAAAGGTGCTGTCAGGTATTTTTTCACAATACTTCTCATGATGAATCTGTAACTTATTGTTAGTTTGCGAGATTGTCGCAGAAAGTCATACTAAAGTCGTTAATTTTATGTGATTAAAATGTTTTTAGTTGTTACTTGCGTTTGAGGGCTTGGAATTAACAATTGATAAATATTTACTTGTTAAAAACTAGGATGACGCATGCTCGATAGGCCGCTTCCTAACGTTAGCCTCATATGCATACTTAAAGGCAACAGCAAATAATCAAAGTATTAGTCACAAACCTCAGTAAGAGACAGATATACAATAAAAAGCCTCAACAAAATGTCGAGGCCTCTTGATATCAATACCGCAGAATCAACAACGGTATTCTCATTGCGAAACTATTCAGGTGCTATTTCTGGATGCTTATAAGCATCACGGTATTTATCAACCCACATGGCGGTAGCGCCGCAAATAGCTACTGGCATGACGATAAAGTTCACTATCGGGATCATTGAAAACAGCGTTACTGTGGCGCCAAAGGTGTAGCTGGTGCCTTTAGTTTGATTGAGGGCAAACTTCATATCCTCAAACGGCACTTTATGGTTATCGAATGGGAAGTCGCAATACTGAATTGCCATCATCCATGCACTGAATAAAAACCATAAAACGGGCGCGGCGGTTTGGCCAACAACAGGCACGATAAATAACACTAGAAACAGTAATGCTCTAGGCAGGTAGTATTTTAATTTAGTCCACTCTCGGCCCATTATTCGCGGCAAATCTTTAATTAAATCTACCGTTGTGCCAGAGTTAAGTGACTTACCGGTTAAGTGCATCTCAACTTTTTCAGCCAGCAGGCCATTAAAGGGCGCAGCTATCCAGTTCATCACTGAGCTAAAGATAAAAGACATCACCACTAATAAGCTAACAACCGCCAGTGGCCACAGGAAAAAATTTAACCATGTGAGGTATTCGGGGATTTGGCCGTTCATCCAAGCAAACATTTCATCTAATTTACCAATGGCAAAATAAATGACCGTTGAGAATAAAACTAAGTTAACCATTAATGGAATGAAGACAAAGGTTCGTAGCCCCGGTTGTTTTATGAGCTTAAACCCATCCATAAAATAATTAACACCACTTTTCATTGGTTTAATTGGCATCGATTACATCCTTGAAAAAACTAGTTATGATGATTGTGGTGATGCATTGAGCGGAAAACAAGCCTTAAAGTGTGTTTAAGTCATAAAAATCGTTACAAAATGCAGCGCGATTGGTAAAGTTGTACTTTATCCGTCTTACGCAGACGAGATGATTATTCATCGACGCTTCTTAATCAATCTCACTGGAACAACTTCACAAGCACAATGCGATTAAAACAAATAAAACTTGCTGGCTTTAAGTCGTTCGTTGACTCCACCAAAATTCCCTTCAACCAACCTTTAACGGCCATTATAGGCCCCAATGGATGTGGTAAATCCAATGTCATTGATGCCGTGCGCTGGGTGCTAGGCGAAAGCTCTGCTAAGCATTTGCGTGGCGACTCGATGATGGATGTGATTTTTAATGGCTCTAGCGCCAGAAAACCCGTGTCAGTTGCCAGCATTGAGTTGAGCTTTGAAAATCTCGATGGTCGATTAGCAGGCCAATATGCCAGTTATCAAGAAATATCGGTAAAAAGACAAGTCAGTCGCGATGGTGACTCAAATTACTTTTTGAATGGTCAAAAGTGTCGCCGTAAAGATATTACCGATTTATTTATGGGCACAGGTTTGGGCCCACGAAGTTATGCCATTATCGAGCAGGGGACGATTTCGCGTCTTATTGAATCTAAACCCCAAGAACTGCGGGTTTTTATTGAAGAAGCAGCAGGCATTTCCCGTTATAAAGAACGCCGCCGTGAAACTGAAAACCGTATTCGTCATACGCGTGAAAACTTGGAGCGATTGGGCGATATTCGCTTAGAGCTCGGTAGCCAAATCGACAAGCTTGAACAACAAGCGCAGGCCGCCAAGCAATATCGTGAGTTTAAGCAACAAGAACGTGACTTACATGCGCAATTGTTGGTGATGCGCTATCAAGAGCTTAAAAACCAAAGCGACAATATTGCCCAAGAGATTTTACAACTTGAAGTTAATTTAGCTGCTGCCAATGCTGATGGTGAAACCACTGAATTAACCCTTACTCAGCTTAAAACCCAAATTGCAGAATTAACCGCTGCTGAGCAACAGCTGGTGGCCGAGTATTATCAAGCAGGCACAGAAATCGCTAAGCTTGAACAACAGCTTAAACATCAACAGCTACAAGATAATCAGCTGGAAAAACAATTAGCAGATCTCATTTCGCAGCAGCAAGTTGCTAGTAATGCGTTGCAAACCTTGATGCTGCAAGAGCAACAATTAACGGCGCAGTTAGCTGAGGGCAAACCTGAA
Source organism: Shewanella sp. 5_MG-2023 (assembly GCF_030547465.1). NCBI lineage: Bacteria > Pseudomonadati > Pseudomonadota > Gammaproteobacteria > Alteromonadales > Shewanellaceae > Shewanella > Shewanella sp. 5_MG-2023. The sequence continues at coordinate 86,195 of NZ_JAUORC010000007.1, read as the reverse complement.
CTTGTTGCAGCAGAACAAGCGCTGGGCGTTATTGATGCTCAGCTGCAAGATGTTGAGCAAAAAGCGGCAGACTTACAGCAGCATTTATCGGTGTTATCTGATGGCGCGGCGAATGCCAAAATGGCAGCGGCACTAACCCAGAGTAAATTGCAGCATCAACAACAAATGCTGTCGCAGCAACAAAAGCAGTTAATCGAACTTAGTGCTGAGCAGCAGCGAAATACTGAGTCTGACTCACAAGCTGAATTAACCGCACTTGACCTCAAGTTAACCGCCCTTAAAGAGCAACTTGAATTAGAAGATGAAATCAAACATCAACTCACTGATGAACTTGAAGATAAGCAACAACAGCTAGCTCAGGCAAGTGAAGATTATCAGCAGCAAAAACAGCAGTTATCGTCACTAAGCGCCAGAAGTGAGCTGATTGAGCAATGGCTAACCAGCAATGACGATGATCAGCAAGCTTTATGGCAAACCATTGAGGTAACGCCAGGCTGGGAAAAGGCTGTTGATGTATTACTGCAAGGCATTTTAGCCACCAAAGTGATTGATGCTGGTGGTGCAATTGGCCCATCAGTGAGTGGTTTTATTGCCACAGGTGAGGTGAGCGCGCTGAATCACCAAATTAGCGCTGCGGTTAATTTATCCCCTTGGCTTCACCATGTAAGCTGGTGCGCCAGTGTTGATGAGGCAAAAGCGCAGCTTAAGCAGTTAAGCTCAGATGGCATTTTTGCCACTCAAGATGGTTATTTAGTGGGTCATGGCTTTGTCTTTAAAAAAGCCGACTCTAAGCAATCACAGCTGGCACTTAAAAATGAGTACCAGCAATTACAAATACAAATTAGCCAATTAAATGAGCAATTGTTGCAGTTGCAGCAGCAAGTGAGCTTACAAACTCAGCAAGTTGGCGATGCTCACGCGCAATTGAGTCAATCTCAACTTAAACATCACCAGTTGCAATTAGATTGCAGTAAGCTTGATGCTCAGAGCCACAGTTTGGTGCTGCAGCAACAAGACAGATTACGCCGACAAAAAAGCCTTGATGAACAAGTGGCTCAGCTGCAAGGACAAATTGGCGCAGGTCAACAAGCGATAGAGCGATTAACTGCCGAGCTTGAGTTATCCCAGCAAACGCATCAACAGCAGTTGGCAACCCAGCAGCAAGTAAATCAAGATTGGCAAACTGCCAGTCAGCAGTTACGAGATTATAAAGCTAACCGCAGTCAGCAAGAGCGTGATAGCAATAGTTGCCGGCAAAAAATGCAACAATTGCACACTCAAGTAGCAGTATTACAAGCCAATATTAGCCAGCAAACCCAGCAGAGCGAGTCCACCACAGCGCAAATCAAGCAGCTGCGGGAATCTTCGCAGCAAACTAATGCCAGTTTAGGTGAGCAGCAATTACAACAGCTGCAAACACAATTAAACGCGCAACTCGACATTCAGCAAGCTAAACAACAATTACTGAATTCAAATCGTACACAGCAGGCAGAGTTACAAACTCGGCTCGATAGTGCGGTATTGATTCAAAAACAACAGCTTGGTGCACTGCAAAACTTGACTCAGTCTCTCAGCGGGTTAAAGTTACGTCGTGAAGGATTAAAAGGTCAGGCCGATGGCCAATTTCAGTTACTTGAAGAACAACAGATAAAGATTCAAGATGTGATAGCGCATATTCCTGAAACAGCTAAAGTCATTGTATGGCAGCGAAACCTTGATAAAGTAAGAGCTCAAATCAGTCATTTAGGGGCCATTAACCTCGCGGCAATCGAAGAGTTTGAGCAGCAAAGTGAACGTAAGGCTTATTTAGATAATCAAGATAATGATTTAAATAAAGGCTTAGCCACACTTGAAGAGGCCATTCGTAAAATCGATAAGGAAACTCGCACTCGATTTAAAACCACTTATGATGCGGTCAATGCGGACTTATCAAAGTTATTCCCTAAGGTTTTTGGCGGTGGTAAAGCCTATTTAGCCTTAACGGATGATGATTTACTTGAAACGGGTGTGACCATTATGGCGCAACCACCCGGCAAGAAGAATAGTACTATTCACCTTCTTAGTGGTGGAGAAAAAGCCTTAACCGCTTTATCATTAGTATTTGCCATATTTAGACTAAATCCAGCACCATTTTGTATGCTTGATGAAGTTGATGCACCCTTAGATGATGCCAACGTTGAGCGTTTTTGCCGCTTATTAAAAGAGATGTCACAGAGTGTGCAGTTTGTTTATATTAGCCATAATAAAATCACCATGGAAATGGCTGATCAATTAATAGGTGTCACTATGCATGAACCGGGCGTTTCACGTATAGTCGCAGTCGATATCGAAGAAGCGGTGGCACTTGCCGACGCTGAATAAATAGAATAAATAGGATTACAGGGTCACCAATGGAAGATTTTCAACTGGTTTTGTCAATACTAGGCGCAATAGCGATTATCGCAGTATTGGTACATGGGTTTTGGTCTATTCGTAAACAACAACCTAAAACGTTAAAAGACAACCCAATGACGGGGTTTTATAAAGGCCAAGCAGAGCAGCGTGACTCACAGGGGTTTGACGCTGATGGTATTGGTGAAGTGAGACGGGTTAAAGCTGACGAGGTCTCAGTTGAGCCTGTTATGAGACAGTCGAAGGTTAGCCCACATTTAAAGCCTAATGTAAGCAGCAGTCAACTTGATAGTGCAGAGCTAGAAATTACTGCAGCGGGTTCAAAAAAGGGCATTGGCCTACAAAACCAATCAGCAGTGAATGTGCAAGCGCCAAGTTACCATCCGGGTAGAAAAGATCCCGTAATGACTACCGCTGCCAAAGAACCAGAGCATATACCAACCCAGCAAGCGCTGTTTGGTGAAGAGTTTAATGATGACTCTAATGAACCGTTTATTGACGACCCTATTGAAAAAGCCTCAGTAACCAAAGCTGAATCTAATGTGAGCTCTGCAAGTGTTCATTCGCCAGAACAGCAAACCTTAGCCCAAGAGCAACCCGCTCAAGTTATCGACACTGCACCCGTGGCTGAACCTGTAGAAGAGCCGCTTGGCGAACCACAAGATGTATTAGTACTGCATGTGGTTGCCCGTGAGGGTGAACAATTACAAGGGGCTGAGCTATTACCTTGTTTGTTATCGCTTAACTTTAAATTCGGCGATATGGATATTTTCCATCGTCATCAAGATAATGCCGGTAATGGAAAAGTGCTATTCTCCATGGCTAACATGTTAAAGCCTGGGGTATTTGACCCTGACAATATGGAACAGTTTTCCACTCAAGGTGTGGTGTTATTTATGACATTGCCTTGCCATGGCGATGCGTTAAGAAATTTCTCAATTATGCTTAATTCAGCCCAGCAACTGGCTGATGACTTAGGCGCTGAAGTGTTAGACGACAAGCGTAACGCCTGGACTGATACTAATAAACAAGCATACTTAAGCCGAATTCGAGCCGTTTCTTAAATTTTATTATATTTTACAATGAGGCCGCACTTGCGGCCTTGTTTGCTTTTTAGATGAGTGATTTTATGCAAGACATTAAAACAGAAATACTGCAAATTAGCAGTGAACTACACCGTCATAATATTCTTTATTATGTGGATGATGCGCCGAGTATTCCTGATGCTGAGTATGACCGTTTAATGCAGCGCCTTATCGCGCTTGAAACGGCTCATCCTGAGTTGATTAGCATTGATTCTCCCACCCAAAGAGTTGGCGGCGCGCCACTGGCCAAGTTTGATCAAATTACCCATTTAAAGCCGATGCTCAGTTTAGATAATGCCTTTGAGCAAGCAGACTTTGAAGCCTTTAATAAACGTATTAGTGATAAAGTAGATACGGTCAGTTACTGCTGTGAGCCAAAGCTTGATGGTCTAGCGGTGAGTATTTTATATCGTAATGGCGTATTAGAGCGCGCAGCAACGCGAGGCGATGGCAGCGTAGGTGAAGACATCACAGATAATGTGCGCACCATTAACTCGATTCCGTTAAAGCTTCGGGGTGATGATTTCCCTGAACTGATGGAGGTGCGTGGGGAAGTGATCATGCCTAAAGCAGCATTTGATGCGCTTAATCAGCGTCAACAGGCCAAAGGCGAGAAGACTTTTGTTAACCCACGTAATGCCGCCGCTGGCAGTATTCGTCAATTAGACAGCAAAATCACCGCCACGCGCGCATTAGGCTTTTACGCTTATGCCCTAGGTGTGGTCGAAGGTGAAAGCTCGCCAATGGCACAGAGTCACTTTGGCCAGCTTACCCAATTAAGACAATGGGGCTTACCTGTTAGTCAAGAAGTTAAAGTCTGTGACAGCTTACCTGAAGTGTTTGCTTACTATAGCGATATTATGACGCGCCGCAGCAGTTTATCTTACGAGATAGACGGAGTGGTAATTAAAGTAAATGATATTGCCAAACAAACAACCTTAGGCTTTGTCGCTAGAGCGCCGCGCTGGGCAATAGCCTATAAGTTTCCCGCGCAAGAAGAGATGACGCTACTTGAAGAGGTTGATTTTCAAGTTGGCCGCACTGGCGCAGTAACCCCAGTTGCTCGTTTAAAACCGGTGTTTGTTGGCGGTGTTACTGTATCAAATGCCACGCTTCACAATGCTGATGAAATTGCGCGTTTAGGCGTAAAAGTCGGCGATACGGTGATTATTCGCCGCGCGGGTGATGTTATCCCGCAAATTGTTGCCATTGTGGCTGAAAAGCGCCCTGATGATGCTAAAGAGATTACCTTCCCGACAGCATGCCCAGTGTGTGACAGTTTAGTCGAGCGGCTTGAAGGTGAAGCGGTAGCACGTTGCAGTGGTGGCTTATTTTGTGAAGCCCAGCGTAAAGAAGCCATTAAACATTTTGCCTCTCGCAAAGCATTAAACATCGATGGCATGGGCGACAAAGTGGTTGAGCAACTGATTGATAAAGAATTAGTACAAAGCCCTGCTGAGCTGTTTACCCTTACAGCATCGATGATCACCATGCTAGAACGTATGGCAATGAAGTCGGCGACTAAGCTGGTTGCCGCCATTGATGATGCCAAAACCACTACCTTATCAAGATTTATTTATGGCTTAGGTATTCGTGAAGTTGGTGAAGCCACCGCAGCCAATTTAGCCAGCCATTATAAAACCCTTGATGCCATTAAAGCGGCCAGCATTGATGAGTTAATTGAAGTGGATGATGTGGGCGTGATTGTTGCCAAACATATAGCGCATTTTTTTGCTCAGCCCCATAACCTTGAAGTGATTGATAAGTTAGTCGCTGCGGGTGTAAATTGGCCTGCTCTTGAAGCCGTTGATGAGTCAGCCTTAAGCCTTAAAGGCCAAACCTGGGTATTAACAGGTACCTTAACTCAGTTAAATCGCAACGATGCTAAAGCGCAGTTACAAGCGCTGGGGGCAAAAGTGGCCGGCAGTGTTTCTAAAAACACCGACTGTTTAGTCGCGGGGGAGGCTGCAGGTTCTAAGTTAACCAAAGCCCAAGACTTAGGCGTGAAAGTGATTGATGAACAAGGCTTATTAGATTTGCTAAGTCACTAATTATTAATTAATAAACACTAATCACTAACAATTAGTCGCTTTAAATAATCTTAAAAAGTAGCTACTGGCAATTTATTAATAGCATAAGTTAAGGCTTACCTAGCTTCGAACTAAGCAAGTAAGCCTTTACCTAATAAACTGGATACCCTGTGAATTTTAGCAATATCACTTGGCTTGATGACAAGGGCCATATAAAACCGCCGATATTTTTGTATTTAATGCTGATCTTTCTCGCCCGTGGTTGGTGTGTCTTTATTGCATCGTTAACCCAATTTAACGATCGCACTGGGCTCGTGAGACTATTTTATCCTGAAAAAAGCGATTTTTTACTGGCATTAGCGAGCGGGGTTGGTGCGGTAATTATTTATGGATTAGTGATTGCGGAGCGAAAACGCAGCCCACAGGTATTAAGGCCGCTATTTAATCAGATTAAGTACATTCTATGGCTACTACTGATTGTTGATGCTTTATTACTTAGCCAACGCCTGGTTCACGATCATTTTGTTTTCAAAGTCAGCTTTGCACTTGATGCATTATTTATCTTTTGGTCAGCTATTTATTTATTAAAATCAAAACGATTGCAGCATTATTTTAAAGATTGGCAAAATGAAGCCGATTATATGGCAGTAGAAGCTGAACTTGCCATGGCGAAAGAACAACAAGATGCTCAACTTTATGAGCCAGATGAACAGTCACAAGCCGCGCAGCATACTCAAAAGATTGTCGAGTCAGCCAAACATAATCGAGGCGTGTCTAATAAAGTTATTGCAACAGAAATAACCGACTCGATAAAGGTGAATAAGTAAAACATGTTAAGTCATAGTAGCTGACAGAAATAAAAACCAATACCAGCGGCTGCTATGGCGGTTAAAAAGGATCTTATCTTGGCTAAAGTAGTGGCTAAAACTGAGCCTATCAATATACCGTTATCACAACTGGTGGTCGGTATGACGGTAAAACTGCCGTTATCGTGGTTTAATAATCCGTTTTTTCGTAATAAAGTACTGATTAGCTCCCAAGCAGAAATTGAACTGATTAATAGCTTAGGCATTAACTATGTGACTGTGATTGACGGTCAGCATTTATTTGTTGAGCCCGTTATCAGTCAACCTGTGGTTGCTGCGGAAGTGGCCCCCGCGTTTGATATTAACGCCATAATCAAAAAGTCAGTAAATACAAGTCGAGTTCGCTTCAGTAAAGCCTGCAGTAATCTTCGCCCCGCATATAGTAAAGTCATTAGTGATCCGCCGGTATCACATCGAGAAGCAGTGACAGTCGTGGAGTTACTATTAACCCATTTACATGAAACCAAACAGCCACAAATTGGATTAGTTAACTGTGCTGATAAAGAAATAAACATGGCTCAGCATGGGATCTCGGTTGCTGTGTTATCCATTTTAATGGGGCACAGCCTTGAGTTAGCCCCTGCGCAAATGCGAGATCTTGCGTTAGGCTGTGTGTTTCATGATATTGGCAAATTAAAAATACCTGATGCCATACGTCGCAAACGCATTGATTTAACTAGTCACGAGCGAAACTATATAAAGACCCATCCCAATATCGGCTATGAAATGCTAGATAGAAGTGGTTTATTCCCTAAAGCCATGTTGGATATTGTGCTACATCATCATGAGTATATCGATGGTAGTGGTTACCCCAATAAACTCACCAAAAATCACATTCCTTTATTGACCCAAATCGTGATTCTAGCGAATGACTATACGGTATTGTTAGAAAGCACAGGCTCAGCACAATTGGCATTAGGCACCTTATTTAAAAGCCGTGCTGATAAACATGATAAAGCCTTGATTAGCATACTAGTGAAAACGTTAGGCGTTTTTCCTCCGGGCTCCATTGTTAAATTGTCCGATGGTAGTATCGCCAAGGTAATGATGACATCAACCGCATCTAAGCAGCCCCATGTAGCTAGTTGTTCAGCTCATGGTACTCAGGCCAGTTTTAGATGCTTAATTGATGAAGGGGTAACGATTGTTGAGACGGTAAAACTAGAAGATTTATCAAAAAAACTAGCTAACTTGCTAGAAGTTCACGCCCCTGTATGTTTTTATGTTTGCCATATTAATGATTAATTTTAGCGTTTTTTAACCCGTAGGATTTTCATGAACTGTATTGCAATTATCGGCTGTGGTTGGTTTGGCCTGCCATTAGCGACAAGATTAGTTAAACAAGGTTATCAGGTTAGCGGCACTAAGCGAACCCAAGCCGGTTGTGAGCAGTTATCCTCACTGGGTATTGATGCTTATAAGCTAGATTTAAGTGAGCAAAATATTGAAGCAACACAGCTTGATGGCTTACTTGAAGCCGATGCGTTAATCATTAATATTCCGCCGGGCCTGCGCCGAGGTGAAAGTCATTATCTTGAGCATATTCAAACCTTGGTCAACTTGATTGCACCGCGCCAATATCAGCGGGTGATTTTTATCAGTACCACAGGGGTTTATCCTGCTAAAAATCGCATAATGACCGAAGCGGATGCTGCGGCATATGATGATAAAAGTGCAATATTATTGGCTGCGGAGTCGTTAATTGCTGCAATGGATAATGCTTGTATCGTGCGCTTTGCAGGCTTAATTGGCCCTAAGCGCCATCCGGGTAAGTTTTTTGCTGGTAAAACCGATGTTAGCGGCGCAAATGTCGCGGTTAATTTGGTTCATCTTGATGATTGCATTCAGGCAATAGAGGCCATATTGGCGGCGACGAGCTCAGGGAAAAATGTGTCGAGCTATTACAATTTAACTGCGCCGAGTCATCCTACTCGCGTTGAGTTTTACCAAGCAGCGACTGCTGACTTGGGCATAGCAGCGCCGCAATTTAATCAAACCCAATTAGCCAGTAAAGTAATAAATGGTAATTTGATTTGCCAACAGCTTAATTTCAACTATATTCATCCCGATCCGCTAAAAATGCTAGCAGCTTGTTAATTGATAACTCGTTAGCGGCGAGATGGTTGGTATTAAGCAGTGATCAGGTATAATGCAACCCATATTTATGATTAAAGGCCAAAATTGAATGAGCAGCCAAGTTGCACAATTCGCACTTTTGAGTGGCGATGAGTTTGTTGAGTTATATAAAGTATTAAAAGTACAAGGTTTAGTCGATGGTGGCGGTGCAGCTAAGCATGTCATCTCTGAAGGCTTAGTCACAGTAAACAACGAAGTTGACACACGTAAGCGTAAAAAGTGTGTCGTTGGTGATGTCATTGAATTTAATGGCGATAAAATTCAAATTGTTGCCACAGCATAAGGATACAAGCATGCAATTCCCTGATGATGACAATGGTAAAATGTTAGCCGCAATGGCTGAGTCTGGTATTGACTTAACTGTAGCACTTGATGTTGATTTCTTTTTGATTTTTGATGATCAACGCGATGCAGAATCAGCATTAGAAGCACTCGCAGCAATGGGCTCAAATGGTGAGTTAGAGCTTAACTTTAGCGAAGAAATCGAAAAGTGGGAGCTGATTGTTTGTTTAAACATGGTGCCAACTTATGATGACTTGGTGGCTAAAGAACTTGAGTTAAACACCTTTGCCCAAGAGTTTGACGGCATGACAGATGGATGGGGCGTAATGCAACATCAAGAAGGTGATGACGAGTTTGCTGATGATGAGCATCAATGTGACGACAACTGCTCACACACCCACTAGTTAGCCTGTTAAAATATTGAAAACAAAAACCACCAATTAGGTGGTTTTTTTGTGTCTTTATATTATAGGATGGAGCCATATGCAGTTAAGGGAAGTTAATATCCCGCAGTATTTATGGAGTCGCATTTTAAATGGCAAGACACATTAGCTTTGGTACCCCAGTCAATGATGCCGAACGTTGGGCATTTTCTCTTTTATCTGACGAACTTCCTGAAGATTATCTCCTTTTAACCAATGTAGAAATTCCTACTCAAACTGGCCAAGCAATGGAGGTTGACGCCTTAGTTGTCGGTGAGTTTGGTGTGTATGTGGTTGACGTAAAAGGCTACATTGGTCGCTTAAACGCTGGTTTACATGCTTGGTCACTGGATGGTCGTCATGTGGACAATAGTTTATCAAAAGCCAATTATGTCGCCCGAGTATTAGCGGGTAAATTAAAGAACAAAATTCCTGTGGGCGTTTATGCTCCTTGGTGTCAGGGCATGGTGTTTGTTACTGGGCGTAAAGGCGAAGAAATTCTGGTTGAAAAAGATACCGGTAAACTGAGTATTTATACCCCTGCAAAAATCATCGCCGCGTTAACCAAAGAGTGGGGCTTAACGGCGCCGCATATTCATCCTGTGACCGACACTCAAAAAGAAATGGTATTAGACACCATAGGCCAGGTGGCACTGGTTGAGCAACGTAACAACAAAATTCAAGATTTCATTAAGCTCAAATGTTTATTCCTGCAGCAAGGCTTGGAAGTTTGGCAATCAGAATATAATCCGGGTGGCTGGACCGCGCCATGGCTGTTGAAAATACTGGTGACCAGTGAGTTTGACGACAGTATTGATGCCAATTATCACGAGCAAAAATTGCGTGATGAATTTAAACGGATTCAGTCACTTTCAGGTTGTAGCTGCGTGCCTTTTTGCGCGCCACTTATTCAAGATGGTGAACAGGTGGTCTTGCCCATCAGAATGCCCCGTGGTGTGCCACTGAATATTTTTGATATTGGACAGCAAACCACTTATCAGCTGTTAGAAATTCTGCGCCGCAGTGTCACCGGCTTACAGCAAATCCATCGCCGCGGTTACACCATAGGTGGCTGGGAAGATAATTGTATATTTATCTCAGATGACGCTGACGTTGAATTTATTGATATTAAAGATTCACTTAATACCAGTGAAGATATACAAGCTTATGCCACGGCCTTTTTAGAATTAGCTGAAAAAACCGTACAACCACGTATTTACCAATGGTATCGCGCTGCAGCCAAAGGCAGCACCATTGACCTTGACGCGATTCGTTGTGATTTATCTGCAGTTATCGATTTAGGTGTGTGTGACACTTTACCGCACAAAATCGTTATCGAGCAGGGCGCGGTGGTTGATCATCATTACCGCCTCGATCACTTTATTTCAGCAACGCCTCGCAGCCAGCTATGGCGGGCATTGCATTTACAAGGGAACTTCCCATGCTGCGTCAGTGTTTATCAAGATGTGGATAACCAATGGCACACCCTGAGTAACATGTATCGCAGCCTGGCTAAAATTTATCATCCACATGTTGAGCGTGTGCTGGCATTTGGGCAATTGCCACAGTCGGATAATTTATTCATTGCCAGAGATTGGGTACAAGGAGTCGCGCTAGATGAAGTGGCCACAATACAAGTGGGTCAACCCAGGTTGTGGTTTATTCAACTATTAACAGCACTACAATACTTGCACAGTTTAGATATTCACCATGGGGCCATTTGTCCTAAAAATATCATTTGCCGAGACGGTAAGGCTACCTTAGTAAACTTTGGTATAGGTTCTGATATAGCTGCCAGCCATTACGCTGCGCAGTATGCCGATCCGACTATGTGGTCTGTAGAAGGCGATGCTGAAAAAGATTTATATGGCTTGGTCGCAAGTGTTGTCGATGCGATTTCTCCAGAGTCGATTAAACAAGGCAGTGGCGCAGATGCCATGATTAACGCCTTAATGAGCTTTGATAAGCAGTGGCTTGGCGAAGGCTTTTTTGAGGCTTGCTTAAGTATTTTGAAATTTGAATTTCGTATCGTTCCTAACCGCAGTTATGCCGAGCAGTTAGGGCTCGATGAAGTTGAGTATCAAAACTCTGGCTTGTAGTTATCTTGATTTATAGCCCTTCAGGCTTATGTTAAGGATGTTTGCCCCAAAAGCCGGTACAAGCCGTATTGGCTTATATGATTCGAGGATAATGTAAGAGGGATCCCATGATTATTAAACGCATTACTGCTGAACGACTTGATGATGTTTTGCCTCTGTTTAGCCAATATATGCATTTTTACGGGGTTGAGCAAGCCGTGACTGAGTATGCTACCTATTTGCTGGAACGGTTAAATAATCAAGAAGCGTTTATTTTTGGGGCTTACACTGAAGCGGATAAAGCGATTGGTTTCGTGCTTAATTATCAAAGTTTTTCATCCACAGAGCTAGGTAAAGTATTAGTGTTAAATGATCTATTTGTTGAGCCAGACTATCGAAATCAAGGCGCCGCTAATTTACTTATCCGATGCTCTATTGAATTGGCTCGCGGTATTCAAGCCGTAAGGGTTGAGTTAAGCACCGCGAAAGTGAATTTTCCTGCTCAATCTGTCTATGAGAAAATTGGCTTTGTAAAAGATAGCCGCTTTTTTTCGTATAGCTTGTCGGTTAAAGATCATCCTTTGCTAAATGAATAGGCACAAGTGATGTGTAGCTTAGCGTGACTTTATAATTTTCTTGTTGGTTACTTTAACTAGAACGGCACTTCTTGGCTGATAAACTCGAAAAATACAGCGCCCCTATAAAGCCCATCAGTTTTTAGGCATGACACCACTAAAGGCCTTTATGAGTAATGATGTGATTAAAAAACGAATATCGATAGCGATGTTGGCCAATATAAAGCCCATTTAAGCGGCCTATTTGAAGGGTGAATCATCGCCAGTATTCTTATACTACACTTGAGTCATGCAAATTAGCTTGTGGTAGGGTCATATCCTTCATATGGGATTTATTCAATTGCTGTAAGTTGATTAAAATAGCTATAACTTACGATATTGAGGTAACACCTGATGAGCTCTTTTAAAAAAACACTACTCGTTTCAACTTTGAGCATCGCCGCGCTGACAGGTATGGCGCATGCAAGTGATCTATCATGCACTGTTGCTGGTGGTGATGATATCACCATGGCTAATATTGATATTTTACGTTCAAATGAACCTGTGGTTAACATTGATGGCTATAAATCGCCGATCTTAAGTAATATTTATCGCATCGATGCAGTTGATGGCCAGGACATCAGCGAAACACCCACTTACCTTTTATACAATCATTACCCGCTAGCTGATCATAAGTTATATGCCAAGGTTCAAGTGCACGGTGAAGAGGCCGTTACTGGTTACTGCATTGTGACGGGTGAAATCTAAGCTCGCGTTATTGCATCGTATAATCGCATAACGACTAATACTCAGTAAGGCGGATGTGCCTTACTGAGTTTTTATTTTACTTTTTTAACGCCCCTATTGAGCATTCCTGCTGCTAAAGGATCTTTTTTGCTAAGCTAGTTTTACTATTAATAGCCCGTCACCCGTCACCCGTCACCCATCACCCATCACCCATCACTATTTTATCATTTCTCTAAGCGGCATTTAAAACCACTTATGGTTATTACAGATCACGAAACGCTAATTAACTTTGTCTTATTACAAGTTTATCCTGGGCCAGCTAGATCTATGTCACATTATTTAAACGCTAATAAACATTCAGTTTGAGAGTACTAAATGGCGAATTCCGTCAATTTGAAACTTAATAACCACAATACATCTAGTGTTACTATTGTTGCGCGTCACAACAGTGGCTGGTAATGGGATTCATCTCACGCCGCGCAGGCTTGACTATGTAATCAAGCAACCAAAAACAATGCTTTATCTTACCTATTACTCTGTTTACATTGTTGTCATTAAAAAATAAGGGAGAACGCTTTAATGGAAAACTGCCCAACAAAGTCGACGACAACCAAAAACAATAAAACTGACTTCATCATCTTGTTTGGCAACATTGCCTTGTTTGCCTTGCTATATCATTTATTACCCTTTGAACAAGGGGTCAATACCGGTCTATCGCTACTTATTTTTGCAGCTATTCTATGGTTAACCGAAGCGATTCATATCAGTATAACCGCCATTTTAATTCCGATATTAGCGGTGTTTTTGGGGGTGTTTGATACTTCCACCGCCATGAGTAATTTTGCTAACCCGATTATCTTCTTATTCTTTGGTGGTTTTGTGTTGGCGGCGGCGCTAAATCATCAGGGCATTGACCGCTTAATTGCGCAAAAGGTGTTGCTGCTGTCTCAAGGTAAGTTGAGTATTGCTTGTATGTTACTGTTTTTAGTGACCGCAGTGCTGTCGATGTGGATCAGTAATACGGCAACAGCCGCAATGATGCTGCCACTAGCCTTGGGTATTTTGCATCAACTGGATTTTAAACAGTACCGTAAAACCTATTTGTTCGTGCTACTGGGAATCGCGTATTCTGCCAACATTGGTGGAATTGGTACCCTAGTGGGCAGTCCGCCTAATGCCATTGCTGCGGCACAAGTGGGCTTAAGCTTTAGTGATTGGCTCGAGTTTGGTTTAATCACTGTGGCTATTATGTTACCAAGCATGTTAATCGCGCTTTATCTATTTTTAAAACCTGATTTATCGACTGTGTGTGAGATAAAAACAGAAAATGTAAAAATGACCGTTAGTGCAAAATTAACCCTGATTATATTTTTAGCTACAGTTTGTGGTTGGATATTCAGTAAACCATTAGCCCAAGCACTTGGTGGGATCAGTAAGTTTGATACCATTGTTGCTTTAGGTGCGGTAGTTGTGCTTGCCAGCCTTAAATTAGTGGACTGGAAAAAAATCGAATCGACCACGGACTGGGGAGTACTTATCCTGTTCGGCGGTGGCCTCACGTTAAGTGCAGTGTTAAAAGCCACAGGCACCAGTGTGTTTTTAGCCCACTTTGTGACAGATATTTTTGGCGATGCCCACATGGCGCTATTTATGATTGCAGTGATTACCTTTGTGGTGTTATTGACTGAGTTTGCCAGTAACACGGCTAGTGCAGCATTGCTGGTGCCAGTTTTTGCTGCAATTGCTGAGCCCTTAGGTTTATCGCCAGTGATGATTTCAGTGGTGATTGGTATTGCAGCTTCTTGCGCCTTTATGTTGCCTGTCGCCACCCCGCCTAATGCCATTGTCTTTGGCTCAGGTTATATCAAGCAATCTGAAATGATGCGTGCAGGTATGATTATTAACTTCATAAGTATGTTGGTGCTGTTTTTAATCACCAACTTGTTCTGGGGCTTTTAATTGCACTGTTAATCACAGTTAAAAAGCGCAATCTCTTTACTCACTAATAAAAAGGTAACTTAGGTTACCTTTTTGCGTTTTTTAGCCGATATCTGTCAACAATTATTAAATGTTCACAGGCTCAGTGTTATTAAAAATAGCGACGTAAACGTTTGGATAAACTAAGGCACAATCTAATGCAGATAGCTTTTGAATTTTGCCATTAAAGCAGGTCTAATAGCGTATTATTTTGATTTATAGACCTATCTAATGTTCGAGTTAACCCTACAAATTGCTGTTATATTATTTTTCGTCGCCATATTGGCGGGTTTTATTGATGCCATTGCCGGTGGTGGCGGTTTACTCACTATTCCTGCATTGATGTGGGCGGGTTTACCGCCAGCTGCGGCTTTAGGTACTAATAAGCTGCAAGCTTGTGGCGGCAGCTTTTTTGCTAGTTTGTACTTTATTCGCAAAGGCATGGTTGACTTAAAGCAAGCACGCTTATCCATTGTGTGCGCGTTTATTGGCGCTGCAGTGGGCACCATTATTGTACAAATGATTGATGTCACCGTATTAGAACTGGTATTACCATTTCTTATCCTCGCCATTGGCTGTTATTTTTTGTTTTCTAAAAAAATCTCAGAAGAAGATAAACAACAAGTGCTGACACCTGCCATGTTTGCTTTTACTGCCGCTCTTGGGGTGGGGTTTTATGATGGATTTTTTGGACCCGGAACCGGCAGTTTCTTTGCTTTAGCCTTTGTGTCACTGGCAGGTTACGGACTGGCTAA
This sequence comes from Shewanella sp. 5_MG-2023, assembly GCF_030547465.1. Taxonomy (NCBI): domain Bacteria; kingdom Pseudomonadati; phylum Pseudomonadota; class Gammaproteobacteria; order Alteromonadales; family Shewanellaceae; genus Shewanella; species Shewanella sp. 5_MG-2023. The sequence continues at coordinate 70,872 of NZ_JAUORC010000007.1, read as the reverse complement.
AGCCACCGCCCATGCCAAAGTGCTTAACTTTGCTACTAATGTGTCATCGTTAATCTTTTTTATGATTGGCGGCCAAGTGGCGGTTTTATTAGGGCTTATTATGTTAGTCGGGCAAGCTATCGGCGCAACTTTTGGCTCACGCTTAGTGATGACCAAAGGGGTAAAAATTATTAAACCGCTGGTGATCACCATGGCATTTTTAATGAGCTTTAAATTATTGTGGGCGCAGTACGGGTAAGTGACTTATATCTCCAGACTAATTAAGCGTTTTATGACAGATTTCAATAACAACACATCGAACAGAAAAGGTTTTCATGCGCATTATTCACACATCTGATTGGCACCTTGGTCAAAACTTTTACGGTAAAAGTCGCGCTGTTGAGCACAAGGCATTTTTGCAGTGGTTGTTAGCACAAATTAGCCAGCATCAGGTTGATGCACTGATTGTCGCTGGCGATATTTTTGATACTGGCACGCCGCCAAGTTATGCCCGCAGTTTGTACAATCAATTTATTGTCGATATTCAAGCAACAAATTGTAAGCTTATCGTTCTTGGTGGTAATCACGACTCTGTTGCTACCTTAGGTGAGTCAAAGCAGTTGCTGGCGTGCTTAAATGCCACGGTTATCCCAGGTGCGCTTGATAACGCAGCTGAGCATGTGTTGTTAGTGGCTGATAGTCATGATCACCCCTGCGCGATTGTATGTGCGCTGCCGTATTTACGCCCTAGAGATATAGTATTAAGTGAGTCGGGTGAGTCCAGTGAAGATAAACAGCGCAAGTTAGCTAATGAAATCGCCGATTTATATCAGCGCTGTTTTGCTCATGCCCAAGCAATTAATAACCAGCAAACTACGCCATTACCCATTATTGCCACAGGGCATTTAACCACAGTGGGTGCCAGCACCAGTGAGTCGGTGCGAGACATTTATATTGGTAGCCTTGATGCATTTAATGCCAACTTGTTTCCTGCAGCGGATTACATTGCACTAGGCCACATTCATCGACCGCAAAAAATCGCCAAAACAGAGCATATTCGCTATAGCGGCTCGCCAATCAGTTTAAGTTTTGATGAACTTAACAGTCAAAAAAGTGTGTATTTGGTTGAGTTTGATAAGGCTAAATTAGCCGAGGTCAGTGCCCTTGAAGTGCCCAAGTTTCAAGCCATGGCAAGTGTAAAAGGCAGCTTGGCCGAAATCGCATCCCAGCTTGAAACCTTAGTTGAGCAAGGCAGTGATCAAGTCACTTGGCTGAGTATCGAAGTGGCCGAGCAAGACTTTTTAACCGACTTACAAAGCCGAATAGCCGAATTGACCGACGCCTTACCTGTAGAAGTACTGCAACTTAAGCGTGCTCGTAGCCAGCGCCAACAGCAAATTCAGCAAATGGATAATGAAACCTTAACTGAATTAAGCGTCACAGAAGTGTTTGAGCGCCGTTTAGCCCAAGAAGACTTTTCAGAACCCGAGCAGCAACAGCGACTTGAACGGGTAAAACAACAGTTTGATGTTATCCTTGATGAAATGAATGAGCAGCTTAATGGCACAGCGCAACATGTTGAGGAGGCAAAATAATGAAAATCCTTAGCCTGCGTTTTAAAAATATTAACTCATTAAAAAATGAGTGGAAAATTGATTTTACCCAGTCGCCATTTAAAGAAAACGGCCTGTTTGCCATTATTGGCCCTACAGGCTCGGGTAAAACAACCATTTTAGATGCTATCTGCTTAGCGCTGTATCATCAGACCCCGCGCTTAGGGGTAATTTCAAAAACCACCAATGAGCTCATGACTCGTGGCACCAGCGATTGTCTGGCCGAGGTTGAGTTTGATGTGAAAGGTAAGGCGTATCGCGCCTTTTGGAGCCAACGACGCTCCCGTGGTCAAGTTGATGGCAATTTACAAGATGCCCAAGTTGAGTTAGCGCAACTTGAAGATGGTAAAATTCTTGCCAGCCAAATTAAGCATAAAACCGAATTAACCGAAGCCATTACCGGATTAGATTTCGCGCGATTTACTAAATCGATGATGTTATCCCAAGGTCAGTTTGCCGCCTTTTTAAATGCCAAAGCTAATGAACGGGCTGAGTTACTTGAAGAGCTTACCGGCACAGAAATATACGGGCTTATCTCAGAGCAAGTACATCAAAAATTTAGCCAATCAAAGCAGGAGCTTGCCTTGCTTGAAGCTAAATCAAACAGCGTTGAATTACTAGATGATGACAGTATTAGCCTTAAACAAATAGAGCAAACTCAGTTAATTGAGCAAGCCGATTTATGCCAGCAACAACTGCAGCAACTGCAGCTGCAAGTCACGTGGGCTAAGCAGCTTGAGCAAGCAACTGAGCGACATCTTGCCAGTGAGCAACAATTACAACTAGCGCAGACTGAACTTAAAGCCCAGCAAGCCAGTTTAGCTAAGTTAGCTGCCAGTGAGCCAGCTGAAAGCTTAATTCCGTTATTCGAAGGCATGAGCAAACTTGAAAACAGCCATGCACAGTTGCAAAAGCAGTTACAGCAGCGCAATACTGAGCTTGAACAGGCCAGCGCACAATTAAGTCAAATCGCCACTGAGCAACAGTTGCAGTCTCAGCACTTTAGTTTAGCTAAGCAGCAACATACGGATTTAGTGACGCTAATTGATACTCAGGTGCAGCCACTTGATAATCAAATTGAGCAAGTGAGCTTTAAACATGCTCAGCAGTTACAGTCTCAGCAGCAACAAACCCAGCTGCTAGAGCAATTACAGCAAAAGCAGCAGGCCATCGGCGGACAAATACAAACCGTTACGGCATTACAAGCCCAGCAGCAGCAAGTCATCAACCAATATCCCCAGGGCAAGTTGATCCAAACTCGCCTTGGTGTGTGGCAGCAGCAATATGCTAACTACGCCGAGCAAGTGACTCAGCAAACTAAGTTGACGCAACAAATTGCCCGTTTTCAGCAACAGCAAATTCAGCTCCAACAGCAGCAAAGCACACTGACAGCGCAAGTAACCAGTGAGCAACAGTTACTTGGACAATATCAACTCAGCCGCCAACAAGCCCAGCTGCAATTACAGACCTTGTTAGCCGGTGATGAAGAAGCACTCATTGAGCAGCAATATAATGACATAGTGACTCAGCAGCCAAAGCGCAGTCAGCTTGAACACTTGTCGACCCGTTACAGTGAATTGCAATTAGATCTTAATCAACATCGCCAGCAAAACGCGCAAACCCAACACGATATTGAGTTAAAGCAAGCTGAGTTAACCCAAATACGAGTCTTGTGGACAGATAAAAATCAGCAGTTAAAAGACTTAACAAGCTTGCTAAAACAAGAGCAACATATTGCTGATTTAACCCAGCATCGGGCTAAGTTAGTAGAAGGTGAGCCATGCGCCTTATGTGGCTCGTTGGATCACCCTTTAGTGAGTGAATATCAAGCGGTTGATTTGTCGCAAACAGAGCTGCGCCATCAACAAACTAGCGCGCAATTAGATAAGATTAAAACCCAAGGCGAGCAAGCTAAATTGGCATTGCAAACCTTGCAGTTACAATATGAGTCAGCCTCACAAGCGGTGGCTAAGCTAACGGCGCAGAGTCAGCAATTACAACAGGACTGGCAGCAAACTTGTCAGCAACTTGGAATTGCATTTGCTATTGATGATAGCCAGCTGAGTGATTATGTAGCGCAAATGGCGCAGTTGCAGCAAAACTTATCCCAGCGATTAGCCGATATCAGGCAGGCTAAAACTCACCTGCAACAACAAAACGATCAGTACCAGCAAGCGAATAACGCCGCTGAGCAACAACAGCACCAATTAAGCTTATTAGCCCAAGAGCATACAAGCTGCAACAATGGCTTACAGGACGCTGAGCTGCAGCTTATTGAGGTGAATAAAACCCTTAATAACCTAGTGACTGAATTAAGCGATTCAATTGCGCAAACCGCAGAGTCTATGCCAGATATGGCTGGGTTTAAAGCGTGGTTAAGCGCCCTTGAACAACAAATAATGCAGTGGCAGCAAGCAAGCGATCAGCAACTTGAAGCACAGCAGCAATTACAATTATTGCAGCAGCAACAGCAAACCCAGGCGAGTCAACTAGAAGAGGCGTTGCAGCAATCACAGTCGCGGCAAGCGCAATTAACTGAAGTTGCAGCGGAGTTAGCCAAGTTGACGAGCCAAAGGCAGCAGCTATTTGCCGATAAGCAAACATTAACTGAAAAGCAGGCTAGCCAAGCCATGCTTGAGCAAGCAGAAAGCCAGTTAACAGCGCTACAAAGCCAATTGAATCAATATCAGCAGCAGCAAGATAATGTTAAGGCGCATATTGAAGCCGTTAATAAACAAATTGCAGTGGCATTGACTGAGTTAACCGCGGCAACCGAGCAGTGGCAGCAGCAATTAAGCCAAAGCCCATTTGCTAGCCAAGCGGAATTTGAGCAAGCCATTATTCCTCAGGCTGAGCGTGAGCAGTTAATTAACTTGCAGCAGCAACTTAATGAGCAGCAGTTAAAAGCGCGCACCTTGGTAGAACAAGCCAAGCAGCAATTAACAGCGTTAATGGCCCAAGCAGAGCAATTTGGTTATGAGCAGCTAACGACTGAAAAGCAGCAACAAGGCTCAGACAAAGTCTTACTTCAAGGGGCTGATCTAGATTCAGAGCTAAAGTCAGAGCAAGAATCTGCACAAGGCTATTTAGCACAGGTCAGTTTGCAGCATCAACAAGTCGAGACCCAGTTAGGTGAGATAAAACAAACCTTATGGCAAGTGAACCATTTACTGGATGACGATAAACAAAAGCGCCTAAGTCAGCAGCAAATGCTGTTAGAGCTTAACCAAGCCAAACAAGCTTATGATGATATCGCCTATTTACACTCACTCATCGGTTCGCAAAAAGGCGATAAATTCAGAAAGTTTGCCCAAGGGCTGACATTAGATCATCTGGTTACTTTGGCTAATCGGCAGCTGGATAGGCTTCAAGGACGCTATTTGCTTGAGCGCAAACAATCAGTAGATCTAGAGCTGCAAGTATTGGATACCTGGCAAGGCGATGCAATTCGAGATACTCGCACCTTATCAGGTGGTGAAAGCTTTTTAGTCAGTTTGGCATTAGCGTTAGCGTTATCGGATTTAGTCAGTCATAAAACCAGTATCGACTCGTTATTTTTGGATGAGGGCTTTGGCACTTTAGACAGTCAAACCTTAGATACCGCCCTTGATGCGCTAGATAACCTTAATGCTTCAGGCAAAATGATTGGTGTGATCAGCCACATTGAAGCGATGAAAGAGCGCATTGGGGTGCAAATTAGAGTGCATAAAATGAATGGACTTGGAGTCAGTAAGTTGCAGAGTGAATATAAAGTTAATAGCGATGTCGAATTGGCTTAAGTTTGTCTCTAAAGCTTATCGCTCAGACTCGCGGCTAGGCTAACAACTAAACCGTCACTTGAGGTTAATGCAGCCGCATTAGCCTCATTATTTGCTTTGGGGTAGGGTTATTTTTAGGTCAATAAATTCTAATGATAAATCAACCATGCTGAGTAAAAAGCTGCCATTGTTGCAGCGCTTTTAGGTTAATTAAGCGAGTAATAGATGTAAATTAAAAACATCATGACTGATAACAGTCTTTTCCCATCTCAGTTACTTTCAATTGCCTAGTTCAAAGTTATGCAGGCGTGGTGAGTTTTTATATTTGTATTTGCAGTCTTTTTTGATATAACTCCCCCTTGGTATATAGTACTTAAGCACTCATTAAACTAGTGCTTAAGTATACATTCTTTTATACGTATATTAATACGTGCAGTAGGGCGGACACGAGATTGCTTTCAGCTCAAATGGATAAGCTACAAACGCTGGTTGGTAAAGCGCAAAACTTACCCACATTACATCGAAAATTATTGCTAGCAAGCGTGTTTATTGTCGCGGCGGCATTACTGTGGCCAACCCCGCAAGAATTTGCCTCACAGCGGATCCCTGTTGCCCTTGATATCGAAGCCTTGATCCCACAGGTAGCCAATCATACTCCGGTTGAAATTAGTGAGCCGGTTGCGCCGACATTTGAACGTATTATTGAGCAAGGTGACACCTTAAGTCAGTTATTTGAAATAGCTGGTATTGGTCAACAGACCATGTACAAAGTGCTTGAAGCTGATTTAAATGTACTGGCATTAGATACATTATCGCCGGGTAATCGTATTCGATTTTGGCAAGACGAACAGCAAAAACTAACCAAACTAGAGTTGTATTTTAATCCAGCTTACCAAGTGGTATTTAGCCGTTTTGACGATGGCAGTTACGAGGTTAATGAGGTCAATATAGAAGGCATTTGGCAAAACCGCATTATTAGTGGGGATATCAATGGCTCATTTTATTTATCGGCCCAGCGCTCAGGTTTAACTGCAGCGCAAATACAAACCATAGAAACGCTACTTTCAAGCAAGCTAAATTTCTCCCGTGATTTGCGTGCAGGTGATCAATTTTCAGTATTAATGAATGATCAATTTATTGAAGGCGTATCCACCGGAGCCAGTAAATTAGAAGCAGTGCGTATTGAAACCAGAGGTAGAAATATTAGCGCCTTTCAAAATGTGGATGGTAATTTTTATGATGACAAAGGCCAAGGTCTAGCCAGTGCCTTTCAGCGAATACCGCTGGAAAGGCAGTATCGCTTATCTTCACATTTCAATCCGACCCGTAAGCACCCTGTTACTGGTAGAACCTCGCCACATAACGGTACTGACTTTGCCACTCCTACTGGCACCAGAGTGGTAGCGCCGGGGGATGGTGTGGTGTCAATGGTCACTAATCATCGCTTTGCAGGCAAGTATATTGTGATTGAACACGACAATAATGTTAGAACCCGCTATTTGCATATGTCGAAGTTCTTGGTCAGAAAAGGCCAGCGGGTTAAACGCGGGCAGGTGATTGGCTTATCAGGCAGCACAGGTCGGGTGACGGGACCACATTTACATTATGAGTTTCATGTTAATGGTCGCCCAGTTAACCCAATGAAGGTGAGTATCATTGAAGCCTCGGTATTGCCTAAAAAGCAAATGAACGCCTTTAAGCAACTGGTGAAAACCAAACAAATGATGATGGATTTAGGTTAACCCATTTAATCTTTTTATCGTTAAATTAAAACCACTTTTAATTCGTTTGAAAGTGGTTTTTTATTTGCGCCATTTGGTTTCTGAGTGATTTGATTTACCAAGGTTACATTGATCGCATAACACTTGTAGGTTATCGATATCGAGCGCAAGTTCAGGATATTTGGAGCGAGGTTTGATGTGGTCAACGTGCATGACTGCGCCATGTTGTGGGCTAGTGCCGCAGCACTGACAAACTGAGCCGTACTTTTCAAAAGCGTTTAGACGCAGGCTTAACCATTTTTGAGATGAATAAAAAGATACCGATTTGGGTTCTTCAAATGGGATTAACTCCCAATCATTAAATTCGCATGGCGCCAGATCGGGTCCCATCAAACCCACCGAAAACCCTTTAAGTTGATTATCCTTAAGCCAATTACGAATGGCTTTCATGGCTGCTTTTTCGGTTTTGTATTTTCGAGTGCGACGATTGTCGCCCCTAAAGCTTGCTACATACATTAATACCCTCCTAAGAAAATAGGTTTATGAATATCTTAAGCTTAATAAGGGGCTTTTCCTAGCTCAATACAGGTCAGTAATAAGCGTAAGTCGAATTCCAGCTGGTGGTAATCGCTGGTCATATATTCGCACAGTTGATAAAAAGCTTTGTTGTGATCTTTTTCTTTAAGGTGGGCTAATTCGTGCACCACCACCATTCTCAGTAATGGCTCAGGCACATGGCGTAGTCGTGATGAAATTCGAATTTCATTCTTAGCTTTGACCTTACTGCCTTGTACGCGATTGGCGTAGGTATGTAGGCCTAAGGCTTGATGACTGAGGGTGATTTTGTCGTCAAAAACCACTTTAGAAAGCGGCGCAGACTGTTTTAAGAATTGCTGTTTAAACACCATGGTGTAGTCATAAAGCGCTTTATCAGTGCGTATATCGTGCACACTTGGGTAACGCTTTAATAGCACGGCAGCTAAGCTGTCATTGGCAATATAGCCTTTTACCTGTTCGATGGTTTGGGCTGAATAACCGGCAATGTATTTAAGCTGGGCTGTTTGCTGTTTTTTGGCCTTTACCTCATCACTGGTTACCAGGCTTGCTAGGGCTTGCTTAGCCGCCAGTTTAGTCGCTGTAGCTTGATTAACCGCTTTTACCGTCATTTGCGGCGGCGCACTTGGTCTGACTTTTTTTGATGAAACAGGAGTGGAAAATGAGGCGGATTTTCTTGAATTCATAGGGATATTTATTGCTTACTTTAAGCTTATCAGTAAGCTGCTTTTACCCACAAACAGGCCATAAAGCAGCTTACTCACAAGAAAATCTAATTCAAACTGAGTTAGATTTTGCCATACATGTGGCGGTTTTGCTGAGCGTATGCGGCTTCAAAAGCAGGTAATTGCACACGTTTAAGCTCAAGGGTATCAAGATCGGCTTGTGGCGGATTACGCTTTAGCTCTTCTTTGATAGTCACTGGGCTAATAATCGCTACTGGTAATTCAGTAATTTGAATTGCTGCTTCAAGTTTAAAGCTAGTAGCAGAGCCGGAGAACTTGCCTTTTTGTTCACGTTCAATAATCACGATTTCATCAACTTTGTAATCTTCCATTAATTTATGGAAAGCAAAATGAAATTCACGAATTGATTCTGTTTCAACAGATTTTGAAATGCTGAACGAGATTTGACGACATTCCGGTACGTTGAATGACTCTTTCTCATAATTTAATAAGCTGATGATGGCTTCGCCACCTTTTAATTCTACACCACAAATCTTCATGTTATACCTTACTTAGAGCGAGTTTATTTGGCATGTTGTTGAGCTGTGCTCAAATATGTTCATGCTGTCAAAATTACGGTTATTCTTCGTCACTGACAATTGAATCATCAGTTTCGATAATTTTTGCTGGTTTTGCTTTACGGCGCATTGGTGCGTCACCAATATCAATACCGGTGGCAAAGCGCTTGTCGCGTTTAGGTGCCACTTTTGGCTTCTTGCTAGCGACACGCTTGGCATTACCTGTATTGGCATCAGCTGATTTTGCATTGGCGCTTGATGCCTTAGGCTTGTCTCTTAAGCCTTTAAATTTAGCTTCAAGGCCTGCGATAGTTGAGAAGTCAAAGTTCTTACGTAAGAACACCTGTACTTTCTTAAAGCTATCCCAGTCTTTCGGGCCTACTAATGAAATAGCATCGCCTTTAGCGCCTGCGCGGCCAGTACGGCCAATACGGTGAACATATTCTTCTGCAAACTTTGGCATGTCAAAGTTAATTACTAATGACACATTTAATAAGTCTAACCCGCGAGAAGCAACATCTGTGGTGACTAAAATCTTTTGTTGGCCACGGCTGAATTTGTCCATAATTTGATTACGTGCTGACTGACTTAAGTCACCACTGAGCGCAGCGGTTTCGAGCCCTTCAGCAGACAATAGTTTGGCGAGTCTGTCAGTGTCTGAGCGAGTTGCAGTAAAAATGATCACTTGCTTGTGTTGCTCATGTTTTAAAATATGCTGCAGCAGGGCTTGTTTGTGATCAAGGTGGTCAACTAAAAAGATGCGCTGAACAATATCTTTATGCTCTGCATGCGATGCGCCAATAGCCACATGGCTAGGGGTCTTTAATAATGTTGCGGCGATATCATTGATGTCATCGTGATCTAATGTCGCTGAAAACATCAAGGTTTGTCTGCGCTTATGATCTGCAGCGTCATTAATGGCTTTAAGTTGTGGCGCAAAACCAAGATCTAACATGCGATCGGCTTCATCAAGTACCAGTAACTCTAAGCCATTTAGGTATAAGTGGCGCTGTTGAAGATGATCGGCAATACGCCCAGGTGTTGCCACAATAAAGTGTGGGTCACGAGATAGCGATTTTGCTTGATCGTTAAAGTTCTCGCCACCTAAAATACTAATGGCTTTATATTGGGTATTGGCAACCAGTAAACGTAATTGACCATAGACTTGCTGAGCAAGTTCACGGGTTGGCAATAAAATCAGAACGCGAGGGTCTTTTTTAGAGAGGGCCCTAGTCGATATTACCCGCTGCAAAGCAGGTAATAAAAACGCCAGGGTTTTACCTGAACCGGTTTTAGATGATGCCATTAAATCTTTACCCGCTAGGGCAATTGGCAGGGCTTGCTGCTGAATTTCTGTTGGCTCAGAAATGCCCATATGCTTTAGACTGTCTAGTAAGCGTTTATCTAAAGAAAAATCGGTAAATAACAAAGGTAAATCCCCTAAAAAATGATAGCCAGATATTATAACGTGTAAGCGACTTGATAGCCAACAGCTTAAGCGTAAGATAAGCTACTTAGGTGTGCAAAAATGGTTAAGGGTTTGGTAAATGTCTAAGGCTTCAAAAGAAAATAAATCATCACTTCGTGTTGGGATCGCCCTCGGTAGTGGCGCGGCTAAGGGCTGGGCTCATATTGGGGTGATAAAAGAGCTGGCCGCCATGGGGATCCACCCTGAAAAGATTGCTGGCTGCTCTGTTGGGGCTCTGGTGGGCGCAGCTTATGCTAATGATCATTTAGAAGAGTTACATGAGTGGGTGAGTGGGTTTTCTAGTTGGGATGTTTTAGGCTTAATGGATTTAAGCTGGCGCAAAGGTGGCTTAATCAGTGGTGAAAAAGTATTTGATGTTTTAGCTGGTCGAATAGGCGATCTAAAAATAGAGCAATTGCAAAAGCCGTTTGCGGCAGTGGCGACCGATTTATATTCTGGCCAAGAAATTTGGTTCAAAGAAGGCGATTTACGTCATGCGGTAAGAGCCTCGTGTTCAATGCCGGGCTTTTTACCCCCAGTACAATTGCATGATCGCTGGTTAGTGGATGGCGCAGTGGTAAACCCTGTGCCAGTGTCAATGTGCCGCACCATGGACGTTGATGTAGTGATTGCAGTGGACTTAAATGGTCACCGCCGTAATAGTATGCATATGTTGCCTCAACAAATGACCAGTTGTGCGCCCACTGAAATTGAAAAGCAATTAGTGGCCAAAGAGCCAGAGTCGGCGTTTATGGATCTGCTAGGTAAAGGTAAAGAGTATATAAATAGTTTTTCAGAAAAGTTTTCCACAAGCACGAAATCTCACCCTGGGATGATTGCGGTGATGTCGCAATCAATGGATATTTTGGAGCAGCGCCATAAACGCGCCAGATTAATGGGCGATCCACCGGATGTGTGTTTAGTGCCACAGCTTGCTGATATCGGTACCATGGAGTTTCATCGTGCTGATGAAGCGATAGAAGCAGGCCGTCAATCTGTGCGCCAATCTGCGCATTTAATTTATGCAGCCCTTGGTATTAGCCCAAATGATTAACGCCAATTAAAGCGCTTTGCTTTAATCATACTGATTTTTAACGGTTGAAATGACCTGTTTAAGCATCAATATACCAGTATAAATCTGTGATAACTATTTGTATAAATCTGTGATAACTATTTGTATAAATCTGCGATAACTATTCGTATAAGCCTGCAATTACCAGTTTAAATCTGTAATAAATAGCAATCTATTTATAGGCGTTTCAGCACTCAGTAGCTGCTTTTTATAACCTGGTCAAGTTCAACTTTTCTAAATAGTGTTGAGCTTGGCAGTAATTTTTTTCATTTTGTTCCCCTTCATCAAAACATGATCTAGATCATGGATTTTTAGTGCCTATTATTGCCTAATGCACCATATATTGTGTTTGTTGATAATTATGTGTGGATATATAGTGTTTATATCCTGTGCATAAAAGGAGTAAAAGTAATGCCTGTAGTAATTAAAAGGGACGGTTGTCGTACTCTATTTGATGAGTCGCGGATCAAGGATGCCATTGTTGCAGCAATGGAAACTGCTACAGGTAGTGCTGATGAAGACTATGCTTCAACAGTCGCTTGTGTGATTAGAGATCAAGTTGCTAACGATGAAGAAGTTGAGATCCATCATTTACAAGCTTTAGTTGAAAACTTATTAATGGAAGGTCCTCATAAAGAGGTTGCGCGTCATTATATTGAGTATCGTCACGACCGTGATATTTGCCGTGAAGCCAAAAGTAAATTGAACTGCGAAATTCGTGGTTTGGTTGAACAAAGCGACGCGTCGATTTTAAATGAAAATGCCAATAAAGACGCTAAAGTTATTCCAACTCAACGGGATTTACTTGCTGGCATCGTGGCCAAACATTATGCCAAGTCGCATCTATTGCCAAAAGATATTGTTGCTGCACATGAGTCAGGTCAACTGCATTATCACGACTTAGACTATGCACCATTCTTCCCAATGTTTAACTGCATGCTAATTGATTTAGCAGGCATGTTAACCCATGGCTTTAAAATGGGTAATGCTGAAATTGATACCCCTAAATCAATTTCAACTGCGACTGCAGTAACTGCGCAAATTATTGCCCAAGTGGCTAGCCATATCTATGGCGGCACCACCATTAACCGCATTGATGAAGTATTAGCTGAGTTCGTTCAAAAGAGCTATCAAAAGCAGTTGGTTATCGGTAAAGAGTGGGGCGTAGCAGATGTTGAAGCCTTTGCCATGGCGCAAACTGAAAAAGAATGTTACGACGCATTCCAGTCTTTAGAATATGAAGTAAATACCCTTCATACCGCCAATGGCCAAACGCCATTTGTGACCTTTGGTTTTGGCTTAGGCTCGTGCTGGGAAGCGCGTTTAATTCAAAAGTCGATTCTTAAAGTACGTATGGCAGGTCTAGGTAAAAACCGTAAAACAGCGGTATTCCCAAAACTGGTTTTTGCTATTCGTGATGGCCTAAATCATAAAGCTGCTGATGCTAACTACGATGTGAAGAAGTTAGCATTAGAGTGTGCCACCATGCGCATGTATCCAGATATTCTTAATTATGAACAAGTTGAACGCGTTACTGGTTCATTTAAAACGCCAATGGGTTGTCGTTCATTCTTAGGAACTTATGAAGAAAATGGTGAGTTAATTCATGAAGGGCGTAACAACTTAGGTGTTGTCAGCTTAAACTTACCTAGAATCGCCATTGAAGCCAAGGGCGACGAAACCGCTTTCTTTGCCTTATTAGAACAGAGAATGACACTCGCTCGTAAAGCACTCGATACCCGTATTGCCCGCTTAGTGGGTGTAAAAGCGCGTGTTGCACCAATCCTATATATGGAAGGTGCTTGTGGTGTTCGTTTAAATGCAGATGATGATGTGTCTGAAATCTTTAAAAATGGCCGCGCGTCAATCTCATTAGGCTACATTGGCTTACATGAAACCATTAATGCACTTTATGGTACTGATGAGCACGTGTTTGATAGCGAGCTGTTACGCACTAAAGCCATTGAAATTATCTCAGTGATGAAGCGCGCGACTGAAGCGTGGAAACAAGAAACAGGTTATGGCTTTAGCCTATACAGCACCCCAAGTGAAAACTTATGTAGTCGTTTTTGCCAGCTAGATGCCAAAGAGTTTGGTGTGGTTGCAGGGGTTACTGATAAAGGTTACTACACTAACAGTTTCCATTTAGACGTCGAAAAGAAAGTCAATCCATACGATAAAATTGAGTTTGAATTACCGTACCCAGAAATCACCAATGGTGGCTTTATTTGTTACGGTGAGTTCCCGAACATGCAGCACAATATTGAAGCATTAGAAAACGTCTGGGATTACAGTTACACCAGAGTGCCTTATTACGGTACCAATACCCCAATCGATGAATGTTATGACTGTGGTTACGTTGGTGAGTTTAACTGTACCAGTAAAGGTTTTGTGTGCCCTAAATGTGGCAACCATGAGCCAAGCCGTGTGTCGGTAACCCGTCGTGTATGTGGTTATCTAGGCAGCCCTGATGCAAGACCATTTAACTATGGTAAGCAAGAAGAAGTTAAACGCCGCGTTAAGCATTTATAAATAGCAAATTCATGAAGTTAGCAAAGCTAATTCCGTGATTAACCCAACAAGGCGCTTTAAGCGCCTTGTTTTGGTTTGGCCTTAGTGATGCAAATAGGTTTACAGCGTGAGTGTTTACGCGACAATGAGCAGTAAGAGAAGTGATTATGAATTACCATCAGTATTTTCCTATCGATGTGATCAACGGCCCAGGTACCCGCGCGACCTTGTTTGTTTCAGGTTGTGAGCATCAATGCCGTGGTTGTTATAATCAGTCTACTTGGGATCCTCGTTCAGGCCATGAATTTAGCCAAATGATGGAAGATCAAATTATTGCTGATTTAAATGATACTCGTATCAAGCGCCGTGGTTTATCACTTTCTGGTGGCGACCCATTATTCCCAGCTAATCTCGACAGCATTTTGTCTTTGGTTAAACGGGTAAAACAACAATGCCAAGATAAAGACATTTGGCTATGGAGTGGCTACAAGCTCGATCAAATGTCCCTCAAACAACTGCAAGTATTAGACTATGTAGATGTGTTAGTGGATGGCAAGTTCGAGCAAGATTTAGCGGATCCCAGTTTGAAGTGGCGTGGTAGCAGTAATCAAATTATTCATGATTTAGTTCAAATAGATTAACCATAAGCTGCTGTGGATAATGTGTTTCGTCTAACGAACTGTTATACTTCGCCTCCGTAAACGTGTTGGATTGATACAAGTGCTGTGTTTGAGCATGTTATTGTGTCAGTGGCACAATGTTGAAATTTAAGGTAACACAATGAATTTAAAAGAAGAACTGCAAGCATTAAACGATAAAGCAGAAAAGTTTCGCCGTAAACTTGCTGCTGCACAAGCCCGTGAAGATAAAGCGGTTATCATGCAGTTTAAAAAAGAGATCGCGACAGTAACAAAACGTATTGCAAGTTTGAAAAATCAGCAATCACGTCAATTAAACAAAGCCGGTAAAGATGTAAAAGAACTAAAATTTAGTCGTGTGCTGACCAAAGCGGAACAAGCAGACATGGGTAAATTAAAAAAATCAGTTAAAGGATTAGTTGTTGTACATCCAATGACTGCGCTTGGCCGCGAAATGAATATTAAAGCAGTAACTGGTTTTGCCCCAGCAAAATTCTAATCCAGTTTATCCCTATTAGTTATGACGTAAGTCAGTTGCATGGATGATGAGACTCATAAATTGAGCGTTGTCTGAAAGGTTGGTCAATGTCGATTAAATATATCGCCACTTCTAAGTTACCTACGCCTTGGGGCGTATTTGCAATGCATGGTTTTGAAGATACCGAAACCGGTAAAGAACATGTTGCGCTAACGTTTGGTGAGCTAAATGCTAATGAGCCAATGTTAGGTCGTATTCACTCTGAATGTTTAACCGGTGATGCCTTGTTTAGTTTGCGTTGTGATTGTGGTTTTCAGCTGCAAACTGCAATGCAAAATATTGCTGAATTAGGCCAAGGTTTTATTCTTTATTTAAGACAAGAAGGCCGTGGCATTGGTTTACTGAATAAAATCCGAGCCTACGAACTGCAAGATCAAGGCGCCAATACTGTTGAAGCTAACGAACGTTTAGGTTTTGAAGCTGATATGCGTAAGTACGATATGATTGAACCTATGTTAGCTCAAATTGGTGTTAGCAAAGTGAAGTTAATGACCAATAATCCACGTAAAGTGAAGGCCATGCAGGCAGTTGGCATTGAAGTGAGCGAAAGAGTTCCATTGCAAGTGGGCAAAAACCGTTACAATGAAGCATATTTAAAAACCAAATCAACCGAGTTAGGTCATATGATGACAGAACACCATTTTATTGATGACAATAAATAACACTTGACGAAATAGCGTAGATTAAATCATGTTACTGAGTTGGTTTACTGGTTTTAAAGCAAATCAATTTCCATTATATAAAAGCGCTGTAATAGCTATTGCAGCGCTTTTTGTTGTTCAACCTTGTCAGGCTCAATTTGATGCTGACAACCCCGATCTTTCCCATTACGCTTTTGCAAATTATATTGGCAGCGGGATTTATCGCGCTTCTGGCCAGAGCGCTGCAGTGGCCAATATTCCTTTCGCATTTGATATTGAACAGGCCGATGATCACCTGCTGACCCTAAGGTTGCCAGTTTCATTGGGCTTTTTTAATTACTCTTTTAGTGACTTGCCAGAAGGTGAACTACCCGATGGTGTCGGCACTATGACCATAACCCCAGGGATTGAGTACAAATGGTTTTATGACGAGCAGCTCACCCTAGAAACCTATTTAGATTTGGGCTACGGGCATAACTTTTCAAATTCCAGTAATGTGGGGATTTTCTCTACTGGTTTTTCAGCGTTATATGAATTGGCACAACCCAAATATAATCCGGTGTGGGTTAACCGAATTTATTATGCTGGCTATAAAAGCAGTATCAATGACAGCTCTGATGGCTATTCTGTATTGCAATCTGGCATTGATTTTGGCTTAAATCAACGCTGGGATTGGGGTGAGTATACCGTTGAGCCACGCTTGTTTGTAGCGGGGCGCTGGTATTTCGATAAACTTAAGTTTGTTACCCCAGTGCAAGAAAATGTGCTTACGCAATATTCCTATGAAGTGGGAGTGACATTAGCCTTGTCTAAGCCGTTAGGTTGGGGATGGTTCAGTACAGACCGATTTGGTATGAGTTATCAAACTGATGGGGAGTTACAGGTGTGGCGATTAATTTTTGAATTCCCTATGTAGTTTCATCGGTTACAAAAAAGCCTGATGGTTTAACTAAACTATCAGGCTTTTTTGTATTATTTACCGAATAAACAGGTAGTTAGAGGTTTGTTTCAGACCGCTTGTTTATCAATGGTGTTTATTTGCCCCAAATATCAGCATTAACACCTGCAGTGCATTTATTATTTTGCGCTTTGGACACAGGTTTGGCACCCGAGCCTTGATGAGCCTTTGTCGTTGATTTTGCTGCATCATAAACTTTAGGAGCAGGCAAAGGCAGCTTGTTGGTTTTTAGCCATAAGTATTCAACTTTATCACGGGCCCATTCGGTTTTTCTTAAAAACTTGAGGCTGGATTTAACACTTGGATTATCTTGAAAACAGCGAATATTAATGCGGCTGCCTAATTCTTCCCAGCCATACTTTTCCACTAATTCAGTGACAATAGTTTCTAATTTAATTCCATGAAGAGGATTGTTTGCTTGAGTCATGTACGCAGCTTAATTTACCAATTTGCCGACATTATAACATTGGCTTGCTGATGACGTTAGTGCTGAAATGTTTCAGTGCTAAGTTAACCACACTGAAACTTCAGCATATCAGACCTAAAACTCGAAGCTATTATCTGGTGGAATGGCAAAAAGCTCTTCGGCTATGGCGCGAATTTCTACTGCTGCTTTACCTTCAGGGCCAATCTCAAGCACTGACGAGCCACTTTCTTCGCTGTCATCATAAATATTACGATTGAAGGTAATGGCATTTAGCGCTTTTAAGCCAAATGATTGCACTACTTCCTTGGCCTCTAAAATACGCTTAAATTGCGATGGCAGAGCAGGGCATTGACTGACGACTATTGCAGCCACCATTTTTGGGTTGACCATTTTACAGGTGCTTAGCATGTCCTCCATGTGTGGAAGCGTTTTTAAATCACGTCTTTTGGGCCTAAGCGGAATGAGTACGTAAGTGGCGACTGACATCGCTGCGCGCATGGCAAGGTTATCTTGACCACCGCAATCGACAATAACGTATTCAAAGCGCTCATTAAGACTAAGTAAGTCATTACGGATTTTGCCGTATAATTGAATGCAATTAATGGGTTTTAAACTGGGGTGTTCATTTCTAGCTTGGATCCAATCTGAGGTGGTTTTTTGCGGGTCACAATCAACCATCAATACACTGGCATTGAAGGTTTCGGTTACATATACAGCGAGGTTTTGCGCTAAACAACTTTTGCCACTACCACCTTTTTCGCCGCCGACTAATATAATCATAGTATCACCTTAATGTTAAAGATATTGCA
Source organism: Shewanella sp. 5_MG-2023 (assembly GCF_030547465.1). Lineage (NCBI taxonomy): Bacteria > Pseudomonadati > Pseudomonadota > Gammaproteobacteria > Alteromonadales > Shewanellaceae > Shewanella > Shewanella sp. 5_MG-2023. The sequence continues at coordinate 52,941 of NZ_JAUORC010000007.1, read as the reverse complement.
CTGCTTTAAGCGTTTAAAGCAACTGCATGGCAATATGATAACTCTGTGGATTTGACTCAAGGCAACGACATACTTGGCCTTTGATGGTATTTTGTTTGTCAGTGTTATGGTTGAAGGTGACTGCGATTAAGTCGCCTAAGGCAAACGGCGCTTTATAGTCGATTAAAATTCCTTTACGGGCTAAATCGATACAAATGCCAGCATCTTCCTGGGGCTGGCCATTAGCGTCAATCCAATGCAATAAAACTCGCTCGGCTTCCATATCGACTCTTAAAGAAGCTCTTTTTTCTTCAAACCCTATAGGCTCATTTGACATAACCTTATCGCTCCCTGTTTGCTTAATCCATCATAAGTATTAGTCATTATTAGTGATAGTAATCAACATCGTTAAAAAAAGCGATAAGTAAGTCACTTATCGCTTTATTTGTTGATATAAATTAACAAAGGTGTCTACTCTGTGAGCTTAGTCGAAATCTTTGCTTTTAGGGTAGGGCAGTTTCAGTTGTCCCCAGCGAATGACAATGACCGTGGCTGCTAGCACAATCGTTGAAACAGAAATCGCCAGTATGCGCCAGTCATCCATATCTTTCATATCAAGAATTAAGTAACGGGCCAGTGCCACAATAGCAATATAAAGTGGCATGCGGATAGGTAGCTTACCTGACTCGAGGTAATTGACCACCATGGCTAAGACTTCAAGATAAATGAAGAGTAGTAGCAAATCGGCAAGTTCTACGGTTCTAATATCGAACATATGCATCACCTCTTCGCCAATGGCAAAGACGGTCGCAAGAGAAATAATGAAAAGAACGATATGTTCGACGCCTTTAAGGCTTTTAACACCTATTTGGCGGAGTATAGGGAGTGGCATGATTATTACATCTCTTATTATAAATTTGATTGATAATTCAGTATATTCTGCTAAATGGAATAATACTGAGTGATCTAGTTCAAATAATATAAATTTATCCCAATATCATCACTATTTAGCAGTGCCATTGAAGGCTAAAGAACTGCAGATACAAAAAAGCCGCCATAAAAGGCGGCTTTTGGCGTTAATTGAAATTAGCGTTTTAAGCCTTCATTTAATAAAGGACGCATAATTTTAACTAACTCGGAAGTCACTTTAGGAGAACCTGCAACAATATTACCTGAAGTCATATAGTTATGGTTTCCGGTAAAGTCAGCTACAGTACCGCCAGCTTCACGACAGATTAAGTCGCCTGCTGCGATGTCCCAAGGCTTAAGACCGATTTCAAAGAAACCGTCAAAACGACCCGCGGCAACATAGGCTAAATCAAGTGCTGCTGAACCGGTGCGACGAATGTCTGCACATACAGGGAATACTTCACCTAAGATGTTTAGGTAAGATTCAGTGTGTTGGCGAGCTTTGAACGGGAAACCAGTACCAATAATGGTGCCATCAAGTGTTTTAACATTAGTTACACGTAGACGGAAGTCATTAACTTTAGCGCCTTTACCACGAACGGCAGAGAACAGTTCTTCGCGTACAGGATCGTAAACAACGGCAACTTCAATTTTGCCTTTGTATTGAACAGCGATAGAAACTGCGAAATGAGGGATACCACGAACGAAGTTGTTGGTACCATCCAAAGGATCAACTATCCACACATAATCTTTATTGGTGCCACGGTTTTCACCGTTTTCTTCGCCAACAATCGTATGATCTGGGTAAGATTTACGAATTTGGTATGTAATGGTAGATTCAGCTTCCTTGTCTACACTCGTAACAAAGTCATTTAGACCTTTTGAATCAATCTCAACATTGTCGAGTTCAGTGTAGGCGCGCATAATAGTTTGGCCCGCAGCGCGTGCAGCGCGCGTGGCAATAGTCAGCATCGGATGCATAGCAATCCCCTGGATGTTAAAGAACGAATAAATCAGCGGCATATTATACGCTTTTTGACAGTTATATCAAATGCAGATTTTCATATAACGAATTAATTGCTGCTTGTGTTACTATTCCAAAATAGTTTTTTAAAGAATAAAGTAGTTTCATGCTGAGTAATATACGCGTTGTTTTAGTGGGTACATCACACCCTGGTAATATTGGTTCTACAGCAAGAGCCATGAAAACCATGGGGTTATCAAATTTATATTTGGCTGAACCAAGAGTTGAGCCTGATGGGCAATCTATTGCACTTGCTGCTGGCGCAGCAGATTTAATCCGAGATATCACTATTGTTGATTCTTTAACGGATGCAATCAAAGACTGTAGCTTAGTCATTGCAACCAGTGCCAGAAGTCGTACTTTAGATTGGCCAATGCTAGTGCCAAAAGAAGCAGGTGAAAAACTTGCTCTTGAAGGGATAAAAGGGCCAGTAGCGATTGTCTTTGGTCGTGAGAACCACGGGTTAAGCAATGAGGAATTACAAGAGTGTCATTATCATGTAGCCATACCTGCAAATCCAGAATATAGCTCATTGAACTTGGCGCAAGCGGTACAAATCATTTGTTATGAAACCCGTATGGCCCACCTTGCGTTAGATGAAAAAGCAACGGTTGAAGAAGAATACCCGTTAGCAGAAGACTTACAGCGTTTTTATGTACACCTTGAGTCAACACTAACAAAAACTAACTTCATTATTAAGAATCATCCAGGGCAGATTATGACCAAACTTAAACGTTTATTCGCCCGTGCAAGGGTTGAAACTGCGGAGATGAATATTCTGCGCGGTATATTGACTTCAATCGATAAAAAAGTCGCGAAATCAGACGAGAACAAAGATTCATAACGTTAACGTATTAAGGATTGTTATATGAGCGTGATTGCGCGACTAAAAGAAGATATTGAATCTATATATCACCGCGATCCCGCGGCGAACAGTAGTTTCGAAATATTAATGAACTACCCTGGTATGCAGGCAATTTGGATCCATCGCATCAGTAACAAGCTTTGGAATGCAAATTGGCGTCTGCTATCTCGATGTTTGTCTACTTTTTCGCGTTGGTTAACAGGGGTCGAAATTCATCCTGGTGCGACTATTGGCCGTCGATTCTTTATCGATCATGGTATGGGCGTTGTGATTGGCGAAACAGCCGAAATTGGTGATGATTGTACGCTTTATCATGGCGTTACCTTAGGTGGCACAACATGGCAAGCGGGGAAACGTCACCCAACACTGCAAAATAATGTGGTGGTTGGTGCTGGGGCACAAATTCTGGGGCCTATTACGATGCATGATGGCGCTAGAGTTGGCTCAAATTCAGTAGTGGTTAAAGATGTTGCTAAAGACACTACTGTAGTGGGTATACCTGGCCGCGTGGTATCAAGTCCTTCAGCGCAATCGAAAGAACAAACTGAGCGTAGAAGCGCCATGGCGAAAAAATACGGCTTTGATGCCTATGCAGTGTCGCCAGACAACCCAGATCCTGTTGCCAGCGCGATAGGGCAAATGCTTGATCATATGCATTTAATGGACTCTAAAGTACAAGAGATTTGCCAAGCGGTGCAAACCATGGGCGGTGAAGTCTGTACTGAAAAGCTACCAGAGTTGAATGTTGACGACTTTACTGAAGCTGAACAAGAAGCGGCTGAAAAACGTACTCAAGAAATTGATAAGTTTGACCCGATTATATAATCAGTAGACTTGAAAATGACACAATCGACACCCACTTATCTGGGTGTCGATTTTTTATTTCTGTACTGCAAATTTTAACAACTGAAGCATTTTTGTAAAAGTAGGACGAATTTATCACAAATTAGGGCTTTTAATGGCTCGCTGGCATTGAATCTTGCACTATAAAAAGGTTAAATAGCCCTGCAAATTTTAAGACCTAAATTGTTAGATGTGAACGAGAGATAATACTTGAGTAAATTACTTGGTTAAATACTTGACTAAAATACTCGGGTATGGTGAAATTGCTCTATGGTTTATGGGAGCAAATAACGTTATGAAACTGACATCAAAAGGTCGCTACGCAGTGACAGCTATGCTGGACGTTGCAATTCATTCAGCTACCGGGCCAGTTCCCTTAGCGGATATCTCTGAAAGACAGGGAATATCGCTTTCCTATCTTGAGCAACTTTTCGCCAAGCTTCGTAAACATGGTCTTGTATCAAGCGTTCGTGGTCCTGGTGGCGGTTATCGCCTAGGCCAAGAAGCCAATGATATCTCTGTAGGCATGGTTGTCCATGCTGTTGACGAGTCTGTCGATGCGACTCGTTGTCAGGGAAAAGGGAACTGCCAAAGTGGCACCCGCTGTCTAACCCATTCGCTATGGGGTGACTTAAGTAAACAAATTTCAGATTTCTTAGATGGCATTACACTTGCTGGATTGATGCACAAACGAGATGTTCAATTTATCTCACTAAAGCAAGATGAAATGCAGAATGAACATAGAGTTAGTTTATAATTTCCTGTTCATATATTGATAACTATTTATATGTACGTTGTTAGTAGCCTCCTTTGGGCTACTCAGTACGGAGTGTATGATGAAGCTTCCTATCTATTTAGACTATGCCGCAACAACCCCTGTCGACAAACGCGTTGCCGATAAGATGGTGCAATTTATGACAATGGACGGTGTGTTTGGTAACCCTGCATCTCGTTCTCATCGTTATGGTTGGCAAGCCGAAGAAGCAGTTGATATTGCTCGTAACCAAGTAGCAGATTTAATCAACGCTGATCACCGTGAAATTGTATTTACATCTGGTGCGACTGAATCAAGTAACCTTGCCATTAAAGGTATTGCGCATTTCTATCACAAGAAAGGCAAGCACATCATCACTAGCAAGACAGAACATAAAGCAACGTTAGATGTATGTCGTCAGCTTGAACGTGAAGGCTTTGAGGTCACTTACCTTGAACCAAGTGCAAACGGTTTAATTGCATTGTCAGTGATTGAAGCTGCCATGCGTGAAGACACTATTTTAGTGAGCATCATGCATGTAAACAATGAAATTGGTGTGATTCAAGACATCGAAGCCATTGGCGAATTATGTCGCTCAAAAGGTATTTTCTTCCATATGGATGCAGCACAAAGTGCTGGTAAATTACCGATTGATGTACAAGCAATTAAAGTTGATTTGATTTCAATTTCTGGCCATAAAATGTATGGGCCTAAAGGCGTAGGTGCATTATATGTGCGCCGTAAGCCTCGTATCCGTTTAGAGTCACAAATGCATGGTGGCGGACATGAACGTGGTATGCGTAGTGGTACATTAGCGACACATCAACTTGTTGGTTTAGGCGAAGCAGCCGCGATTGCTAAGCAAGATATGATTGAAGACAGTGCCCGTATCCTTCGTCTACGTGACAAGTTATGGAATGGCATTAAACATATTGAAGAAACTTATATTAATGGTGACATGCAGCAACGTTATTGCGGCATTTTCAACGTCAGCTTCAACTTTGTTGAAGGCGAGTCATTAATGATGGCGCTTAAAGATTTAGCGGTTTCATCAGGGTCTGCATGTACTTCAGCAAGCCTAGAACCAAGTTACGTATTACGTGCACTAGGCTTAAATGATGAAATGGCACATAGCTCAATTCGCTTCTCAATCGGTCGTTTTACCACTGATGAAGAAATCGAGCATGCAATTAAAGTAATTGATGAATCTATCGGTAAATTACGTGAAATGTCTCCATTATGGGAGATGTTCAAAGATGGTATCGACCTTGATCAAGTTCAATGGGCACATCACTAATACATTATTATCGATAGCGATAAACGGAGCAGAATTGTTATGGCTTACAGCGAAAAAGTAATCGAACATTATGAAAATCCACGTAACGTTGGTTCATTTGATAAAAATGATCCATCAGTGGTAACCGGAATGGTAGGTGCACCCGCATGTGGTGATGTAATGAAATTACAACTTAAAATAGGCGAGAATGGCATCATTGAAGATGCTAAATTCAAAACTTATGGTTGTGGTAGTGCCATTGCATCAAGCTCATTAGTAACAGAATGGGTTAAAGGCAAAACTGTTGAAGAAGCCGCTACGATTAAAAATGCAGACATTGCAGAAGAGTTAGCGCTTCCACCAGTTAAAATCCATTGCTCAATTTTAGCTGAAGATGCTATTAAAGCAGCGTTGGATGAGTACAAATCAAAGCAAGATAAGTAATACCTGGAGTTAAGATGGCAATTACAATGACCCCAGCTGCGGCTGATAGAGTTAAATCTTTTCTAGTAAATCGTGGGAAAGGTTTAGGTTTACGCCTTGGGTTAAGAACATCTGGTTGTTCAGGTATGGCTTATGTCATCGAGTTTGTCGATGAAATTAATGACGACGATGAAGTTTATGACATCGAAGGCGTAAATATCATCATAGATGCCAAAAGCTTTATTTATCTGCAAGGTATAGAGTTAGATTTTGTTAAAGAAGGCCTAAACGAAGGTTTTCAATTTAACAACCCTAATGCCAAAGGTGAATGTGGTTGTGGTGAAAGTTTCACTGTTTAGTTAATCTATACTATGAAGCTTGTATCGCAAATCACCAATCAAAGAGCATGATATCTGCCAATGAATTATTTTGAGTTATTTCAATTTTCACCTTCCTTTGATATCGATATCGCCCAACTTGCAGAACGCTACCGCGAACTGCAACGGGCGGTTCATCCCGATAAATTCGCTAATGGATCTGAGCAACAAAAATTATTATCCGTGCAGCGTACTGCACAAGTTAATGATGGTTATCAGACTCTCAAGAATCCGCTCAGACGTGCCGAACACATATTGAGCCTTCGTGGTATTGATATAAGCCATGAAACCACCACAGTTAAAGACACTGCATTTTTAATGCAGCAGATGGAATGGCGTGAAGCATTAGAAGATATCGAGCACAGCCAGCAACCCGACGACTTAATCAGTGACTTATTTGACTCTTTTGCTGATTTTGAAAAGTCACTCTCGCAAAGCCTTGCTATTTTACTGGTTAAAGACACCGATAATGATAATTTATTAGCGGCAGATCAGATCAGAAAGCTAAAATTTATGGCAAAATTGCAAGATGAACTCGCTAAAATTGAAGATTCATTACTAGACTAATGGATTGGTAAACTTAATGCTCTGTTTTTAACAGAGCATTTTGTTTTGATTTAATCGATGAATGTTCACTAATAAACTATTGGATTACTATGGCCCTTTTTCAAATCGCTGAGCCCGGTCAAAGCGCCGCGCCCCATCAGCATCGTCTCGCTGTTGGTATCGACTTAGGTACCACAAACTCTTTAGTAGCGGCTGTTAGAAGTGGCGAAGCATCAACATTAGTTGATGATAACGGACAGCATTCTCTTCCTTCTGTGGTCCATTATAATGCCGAATCTATTGATGTTGGTGTTAATGCGCAAGCACAATCTGCCCAAGATCCTAAAAATACCATTGTTTCAGTAAAACGTTTTATGGGTAGAAGCCTTGCTGATATTCAAGCAAAAGAGCAACAGTTACCCTACGACTTTAGCTCAAGTGACAATGGCTTACCGATTTTTAATACTGCTTTTGGCGCTGTTAACCCCGTGCAAGTCTCGGCTGAAATTTTAAAGCCTCTTATTGCTCGCGCCGAGTTGACATTAGGTGGCAATCTTGAAGGTGTGGTGATTACCGTACCGGCTTATTTTGATGATGCCCAGCGTCAAGGCACTAAAGATGCAGCAGAGCTATTAGGTGTTAAAGTATTACGTTTACTCAATGAGCCAACGGCAGCAGCAATTGCCTATGGTTTAGATTCAAAACAAGAAGGTGTGATTGCCATTTACGACTTAGGTGGCGGCACATTTGATATTTCAATACTGCGCCTAAATCGCGGCGTGTTTGAAGTATTAGCCACTGGTGGTGACTCTGCGTTAGGTGGTGATGACTTTGACCATTTATTGCAATCACATCTACAGCAAGCTTTTGGTTTAACTGATTTGTCTGCCACGCTTTCACGTCAATTATTGATTGAATCGAGAAGAGTTAAAGAGCACTTAACCACATCTGAGAGCTGCATAGCATCGATTACGTTAGATAATGCTGAGCGCGTAGAAACACAAGTGACTAAAGCTGATTTTGAAACATTGATCAGTTCACTGGTGAAAAAAACCATTGCCAGTTGTCGCCGCACGTTACGTGATGCCGATGTCAGTACTGATGAGATTATCGAAACTGTAATGGTTGGTGGTTCAACTCGCGTGCCTTTAGTACGTGAACAAGTTGAAAATTTCTTTAAGAAAACCCCGTTAACCTCAATCGATCCTGATCGCGTGGTTGCCATTGGCGCTGCGATCCAGGCTGACATTTTGGTGGGTAACAAACCAGAATCTGACTTATTATTACTTGATGTTATTCCATTGTCTTTGGGTATCGAAACTATGGGTGGGCTGATTGAAAAAGTCGTCACCCGTAACACCACCATTCCAGTGGCGCGAGCTCAAGAGTTTACCACCTTTAAAGATGGTCAAACGGCGATGGTATTTCATGTGGTGCAGGGCGAGCGTGAAATGGTTGACGATTGTCGCTCATTAGCGCGCTTTACCTTAAATGGTATTCCAGCACTTGCAGCCGGCGCTGCGCATATTCGCGTGACCTTCCAAGTGGATGCAGATGGTTTACTTAGCGTAACCGCTATGGAAAAATCAACCGAAGTGAAGACCACGATTCAGGTTAAACCTTCATTTGGTTTATCTGACTCTGAAATAGCGACTATGCTGAAAGATTCAATGAAGCATGCTAAAGATGACATTAGCCGTCGTATGCTAGCTGAGCAGCAAGTTGAAGCGTCTCGAGTAGTGGAAACACTAACCGCAGCATTAGCAAAAGATGCGGACTTATTAAATGAGCAAGAGCGCAGTGCTATTTATAGCGCCATTGAACAGTTACAAGTGACCGCTCAAAGCGATGATACTGACGCGATTGAAAAAGCGATTGAAGCGTTAGATGCACAAACCCAAGAGTTTGCTAATCGTCGTATGGATAATTCAATTCGAACAGCACTGAAAGGCCAGTCTGTCGATAATATATAGGTGAACAAATGCCGCAGTTAGTATTTTTACCCCATGAAGAGCTGTGTCCTGATGGAGCAGTTCTTGAAGCAGAAATAGGCGAAACGATTTTAGACGTTGCTTTAAAAAATGGCATTCATATTGAACATGCTTGTGAAAAGTCATGTGCCTGTACCACTTGTCATTGTATCGTCCGTGAAGGCTTTGATGAGCTAGAAGAAAGTGATGAATTGGAAGATGACATGCTAGATAAAGCTTGGGGTTTAGAGCCTGAAAGTCGTCTAGCTTGTCAGGCTAAAGTGGTTGATACTGATATGGTTATCGAGATACCAAAGTATACCGTTAATATGGTCAGTGAAGGCTAGAATCTTCAAATACAGTTAACGGGTGTAATAAATTGAGCAACGTCTATATCTATAGAGGTTGCTTTTTTTTGGACAATTTTTAGAAACAGTTAACTTTTCTTTGCGTCATTATTCATATCCCCCTTCGCTCGATATTCTTTATGTTCGTTATGCTAATTATCTCTAAAGCAATTTACTTCTTTACTCATTGACACGATTTTAAGTTGCAATGTTGAATTAATGTAACTATCTTGTTTGTGAATTTGCATTCGCAAACTAAGTTGGCATCATTTTATCTAGAGGACTATATGAACATCACCGGACATTGCCATTGTGGTGAGTTAGTTTTTACTGCCAAGGTTTTACCAGAAAAAGTTGTCATCTGTCATTGCACTGATTGCCAATTACTATCGGCTAGCGCCTTTAGGACGGTAGTGATGTCAGAAGTTGACGGTATGAATTTTATCAAAGGCACGCCAAAGGAATACATCAAAGTTGCCGAAAGTGGTAATCAACGAGCCCAAGGTTTTTGTCAGCAATGTGGCTCAGCAATGTACGCCACTTCCGTTGGTGATAAGTCTAGGGTGTATGGAATTCGTTTAGGGGTTGTGGATCAAAGAAATGAATTAACGCCGGTTATGCAAATCTGGCATCGTTCAGCACAACCTTGGTTGAATACTTTAAATGACATAAGCACATTTTCAACAACACCATAATATTAAGGGATGACAATGAAATTGATCGTCAGTTTATCTATTTTAGCGAGTTTTTATGTTAATGCTGTGCAGAGTTCTGAACAGAAAGTGCTGCCAGTAAATCTTGGTAGCTATTCAGAGGGTGAAGTTAGTTTTTTAAATACCCAGCAAGGTGACATGACCTTGCCATTTTCTGAAGGGGTGAAAGTCGGCGGGACTGTCTATTTATCTGGTCAAATAGGATTTAACCCTGAGACTAAGACCTTAGTTAAAGGTGGCATCGTTGCGGAAGCTCAATCGACATTATTAGGCATTAAAGGGTCTTTAGGTCGAATGGGTTATGAAATGAAAGATGTGGTTAAGTGCACTGTGATGCTTACGGATATTGAAGATTTCTCAGCATTTAATCAGGTATATAAGCAGCATTTTAGTTCCCCATATCCCGCAAGAAGTACTATGGCAGTCAAAGGTCTCGCTCTTGGTGCCAGCATTGAAATTGAATGTATTGCTGCAAAATAACAATAAAAACCGCCCCTAATGTGAATCTAGATTTACATAAATCTGTTTGCACGATATCATCTTGTTCAAACTAAATTTGAATAAGGTTAAGGATGAATCAATCTAAATTGTTTTGCACATTAGGTATGCTGCTTTACAGTATTTCTTTAAGTGCTGTGGCGAGTGGTTATGTATCATATGATCAACCTAAAATTGCAATTACCAATGTCAATATCATCGATGGCACTGGCAGTAAAATTAAGGAAGCGCAAACTGTTGTTATTGAGGCTGGGAAAATTAAAACGATAATGGCTTCTGCTTCGACAACGATTGCAGAGGACGTCACTATCATCGATGGTAAGGGAAAAACCTTAATTCCTGGCCTGATCATGATGCATGAGCATATGTTTTATCCCACCGGAAATGCCCATTACACCGAAATGCTCCACAGCTTTCCCAAACTTTACCTAGCTGGCGGTGCAACCACGGTAAGGACTGCTGGCACCACTTCACCTTACGGGGATTTAAATGTAAGAGATGCCATTAACTCAGGTGACACTATTGGGCCTGCTATGGATGTTACTGCGCCGTATTTAAATGGTCCTGGGCTGCCAATTCTAAAACTCAAAGCGCTGCGGGATGCAGAAAATGCTAAGGCAATGATAGATTACTGGGTTTCTGAAGGGGTAACGTCATATAAAGCCTATATTAATATTCGTACAAAAGAGCTTGAAACAGTCATAGAGCAAGCGCATTTGCGGGATCATAAAGTGACAGCACATCTTTGCTCTATTACTTACCGAGAAGCCGCTGAGATGGGAATTGATAACCTTGAACATGGTTTCTTTGCCGCAACTGATTTTGTTAAAGACAAACAGAAAGATATGTGCCCAGAAGGGGCACATCAGTCATTAGTTGATTTAGATATTGATTCACCTGAGGTCAATGATCTCATTGCCTATTTAGTCGAAAAGAAAGTCGCTATTACTTCTACGCTAACTATTTATGAAACGTTCACAAAAGGGCGACCACAAGCCTACCCATTAGCATTAGAAGCGCTTATTCCACAAGTTAGGGAGCAGTATCAAAATCGTTGGCTCACTATCTCTCAGCAAGAAGATGCTACTTGGCCTGTCGTGTTTAATAAAATGATGCAATTAGAAAAGAAGTTTGTTGCAGCTGGCGGCTTGTTGATGGCCGGAACGGATCCTACCGGTTATGGCGGGGTCGTCGCTGGATTTTCAAATCAACGTATGATTGAGCTACTTTATGAAGCAGGCTTTAGTGTCGAAGAAGTGATTAAAATCGCCACCTTGAATGCAGCAAACTATCTTAATAAGCAGCAAACTATTGGCTCAGTTGAGGTCGGTAAAAATGCTGATCTAGTATTAATAAATGGCGATTTGAGTGTTGATATTAGTCGTATTCAAGACATGCCAGTAGTATTTAAAAATGGCATTGGCTATGACACTAAAAAAATCGTTGCTGATAATAAAGCGATAGTAGGGTTACATTAACTTAACAGCGCAGTAAATGACCTGTTGAATTAGAGTTTAGCCAGTAGAAATTGTATGATGCTTAAGGTAACAATACACTGGGATTGTTACCTTGGTTTCCTCCCTGATTTCGAACTGGAAAAATGCATGTCAGCCATAGATTTACGCCCAAAACAAAAACGTAGCCAAGTGACTCATGATAAATTTCTGCAGTCTTTACAAGATGCATTAAAGGTTAAGTACTTTGAACATATCAGTATTAAAGAATTAGCTGAAGGTGCAGGGGTGTCTGTAGGGACGTTTTATCGTCGATTTGAGAACAAAGAAGCCTTGTTGCCTTTGTTATACGATGACTTTGGGCGCGAATTATCTCAATGGGTTGATGAATTAGAATTGATAGAGTGTGAAACCTTAGAACAGCAAGTTTTGTTGATGTGTCAGCAAACATTTGATTTTCTTGATAGCAGACGCAGTGTTTTTAGAACTATTCATCTTAATGCGCGATTGCATCCGGACACTATTTTTTCTAATCCTACCTTAAGCAGGAATGAAACCTATAATCGACTTTCTAAGCTGTTGTTGAAGTTCACTGTGACCATAGCGCCATCAAACGTTGAGCAACAAGCAGCCGATATGGTTATTTATATGCTGATAAATAGTTTGCTGGATAAGATCTTATATCCTACATTGACCCCAGCAATTGCATGTTCGATGTCTAGTGCTAAATTTGTGGAGCAGTTACCTAAAATGCTATTGGGCTATCTTAATCAATCTTTCCAACAGCATTCGTTGTAAGTATGAGTTTAATCACAATTTTTGTATAACCTAGCTCACATGATTACAATTTGGTTATGTGACGCCGATAACACTATGCATTACAGGCTAAATTACGTATAATCCGCGCGAATTTTAAAATATATTTGTTATTTAAAGGAAGCTCACAATGGCGATCGAACGCACTTTTTCAATTATTAAACCAGATGCAGTTGCTAAAAACCACATCGGTGCTATCTACAACCGTTTTGAAACTGCTGGTCTTAAGATCATCGCTTCTAAAATGGTGCACCTTACTAAAGAGCAAGCAGAAGGTTTCTACGCTGAACATAGCGAGCGTCCTTTTTTCGGTGCTTTAGTTGCATTCATGACTTCTGGTCCTATCATGGTTCAAACGCTTGAAGGTGAAAACGCTGTTCTAGCTCACCGTGAAATCTTAGGTGCGACTAACCCAGCTGAAGCTGCTGAAGGCACTATCCGTGCAGATTTCGCAGAAAGCATTGATGAGAACGCTGCTCACGGTTCTGATTCTGTAGCATCTGCTGAACGTGAAGTTGCTTACTTCTTCAGTGCAGAAGAGTTGTGTGCACGCACACGCTAAATTCTACATTGATTTTAAAAAGGAGCCTTATGGCTCCTTTTTTATGCCTGTCTATCCAGCAACGTAGAGATGCCCTTATTTCTGACTTACCCAAGCTTGTTGCTTACTTCGTAATTATCACCCCAGCCATAACAACTCAGTAAAATTACTCTTCTATAAAACCCCATTCTAACTTTTACTTCATCGTCTCAAGCCCCAGGCCCGAAGTTCCAAGTTCCAAGTTCCAAGTTCCAAGTTCCAAGTTCCAAGTCCAGTTCGAACTATCAAGATTAAGCTAGATATATTTCACTATCGCCAAGTGAAAAGTCATACAAAATTGAAACCAAACGCACTTTTGACTGAAGAGATTGAACTAAAATGCTATCTAAATGTTAATTTTAAAGGGCGATTTAATAATGAAATAAAATTAAACTATAATAAATAAAGGTTACTTAAGTTAATGGTTTGTTATAAGTGTTGATTTATATGATCTTGGTGTTACTTTTAATTGGTGTTTAATCTATTTATTTAAGCTGAGCTGTTCGTTTATTGATCCTTTTTAATGTTACCGATTACAACCTGGTAACATTAGTATCGGTTGGCGGTAACATTGTTTGTTTTTTTAAACATAAGGCGTTGTAAATAAAAGGTTTACTTATTATGTAATTATTACTTACTTGTTTTGTATATAGATGCTCAAGTGGTTGTTTATTTATTTGTAAAAGATGTTGACTAATTAGTCTTTATTTAACAATATTAACCTTAGTTAATAGGAGCTATTAACTTAAAAAATAAAAAATATAACGTTGTGGCTTTATTTAGAACATAACGAAGGGAGTATAATAATGAGTTCATTATCTTTGACAGCTAAGGCTATTCGCCGTGGTTTATTAACTGTAGCTGCAACGGCAGTTGCAACAACTTCAACTTTTTCTGTTAGCGCTGCAGAAGAAGCTCAAAAAGTAGAACGGATTGAAGTAACGGGTTCTCGTATCAAGCAAGTTGATATGGAAACTTCTTCACCAGTTACCGTATTAAGTGCTGCTGATATTGCATTAACAGGTGAGAAAACAGTTGCTGATGTATTAAACAACTCTTCTATAAATGCATTTGGCTCATGGCGTGGTACGTCTGGTTATGGTTCAGGTGCAAGTGCAACAAGTTCTGTCAACATGCGCGGGCTGGGCGCTCAAGCAACGCTAGTACTACTTGATGGTCGTCGTATGCCTGGTACTAGTTCAAGTTCAGGTGCCACTGCTGATACCTCACAGATCCCATTAGCTATTGTAGAACGTATCGAAATCTTACGTGACGGCGCTTCTGCTGTTTATGGTTCTGATGCTGTTGCTGGTGTTATTAACATTATTACTAAAAAGGAATTTGATGGATTCCAATTAGATTTCAGTACCGAGCAACCTTCAGTTGAAGGTGGTGATGCTAACCGTTTCTCAATTGCCACAGGCTTTAATACTGATAAAGGCAATATCACTTTTACTTATGAGTACTATGATACTAAATCAGTCATGGACCGTGATATTTGGAACATGGATGATCCATCTTATGGTGATTACAGTTCATTCAGTTCTGTGCCAAATGGTTATTATAACACTGGTGTTCAAGACACTAATGAAGATGGTACTCCAGCCTTTGATGATGATGGTGAACCAATCTATGTTTACGATTTTTATTCAAACTCTGACATGTGTGACCAAACTGAGAATGTCTCAAATGGTATCGGTGAAGACAATAGTGGCCGTTGTTACTACAGTTATGGTGAAGTAACCAAATTATTTGGTGATATGGAACGTAATTCGTTCATGACCAATTTTAATTATCAAATCACTGATGACATTCAATTCCGTGGTCGTGGTTCAGCATCGCTAAGTGAAACAAATACTCGATATGCTGGTACGCCAGTCTCTACTAATTACCCTGTCTTAGCTGCGGATAACCAATACAATCCGACTGGTAAAGACATGACGCTGTACATGCGTTCGGTACAAATCGGTGAACGTGATACGTTAACAGAAACCAACAACTTTGATATTTTAGGTGGATTTGTAGGTTTTGCTGATGTGGGTAATGGTATTGATTGGGAATTAAATGCCCAATACTCTGGTTCTACAACTAACTCGTTTAATTACAATTTGATAAATGACAGCATTATTCAAAGAGAGTTAGATACAGGTAATTACGATATTTTCAATACTACCGGTATGAGCTATGAAGATTGGGATCAGCAAATGACAGCGCTTTACAGTGCTGCGAATCATACTGGTGTTTATCAAGGTCAATTTGATAGTACTCAAATTGACGGTTTAGCTTCAACATTATTAGTGGAAAACGATACCATTTCTTTAGCAATGTTAGTTGGTGCTGAATATGAAATGATTAACTTCAAGCAAATGTCAGATCCTGAATCTGCTTCAGGTATTATTTCAGGCGGTTCAGGTGGTGATGATGTTGATGCTGAGCGTGATCGCACCGCAGCATATACTGAAATTCAATTAGGCCTACCAGCGAATATTGATGTATCTATGGCTGTTCGTTATGAAAGATACGAGCAATCAGGTACGTTAACTGGCGCGAGTGGTGAAATCGTTAATTCTTCAACATTTGATGCAGTAGTACCTAAGTTAGGCGTCAGTTGGAGACCGGTTGATTCATTACTTGTTCGTGCAAGTTATGGTGACTCCTTCCGTGCGCCAAATATGGGTGAGATGTTCTCTTCACAATCACTTAGCTTTGAAACCGCGTATGACTCAGTTTGGTGTGAGGCTAATAATGACTCTGACGCTAACTATTGTGCAACAGCTAATCAGCATAAAACCTGGTTTGGTGGTAACCCAAATCTAGAAGCTGAAGAAGGTAACTCGCTAACTTTAGGTGCAGTTTGGAATGCGACTGATGCTTGGAGCATTGAGCTTTCTTACTATGACATTACCTACGACAACAAAATCGAAGCGGTTAGTGCAACAGATGTTATCCGTGATGAAAAAATTAACGGTAGTTCAGAGTTAGTTCACCGTGGAAGTGATGGAAAAATTGAGTACCTAGAAAGTGGTTATATCAATATGTCATCAGTTAAAACCTCAGGTTTTGACTTTGCAACCACTTACAATGTTGAAACAGGTTTTGGTGACTTCAACTTTAAAGTTGATTTAACTCATATCCTAGAGTTTGAAGAGCAAGCGAATGCAGAGTCTGAAGCAATTGACCTAGCTGGTATTCAAGATTATCCAGAATGGCGTGGTAACTTTGCCGCAGCTTGGTATTACAACGACTTTAATGCAGCTTGGACTACTGTTTACATTGGCAGTCAGTCTGGTGATTACTGGCGTGATCTTGGCTACAGCTATATCACAGATACTCCTGATTACTTTAAGCATAATTTCCAAGTCGGTTACACACATGACTGGGATGGCACTGTAACAGTAGGTGTTAACAACCTGTTTGATGAAAAAGCGCCAACTTGGTATGACTTTGCGGGCTATCGTGATGTGAACACAGGTCTATATGATGTATTAGGTCGTACTTATTATGTTCGCTTAAGCCAAAAGTTCTAAAATAGTTTCTCCTCCCTGAAACCCAAAAACCTCCGCTTGCGGAGGTTTTTTTTATTTGCGAATAACAACTTTGTGGCTGGATTAGACTATAAATCTGGGTCGGACCATAAATGACGATGAATTGCTATCAAGAATAGAAAGCACTTTAAACCATTAATCAAGCTTTAATGACTTAGCTTAAGCTCATGACGATGTTGTTGGTTGTACTTTTCAGCGCAGTGAGCACAGCGCTGCTCTGTGGGATCGGCGGCCAAGCGCTCCGCTTCAATGTCAGACTCACAGTCAGAACATAAACCATAGAGGCCAAGTTCAAGCTGGCAAAGAGCGGCATCAAGACGGGTTAGTTGTCCAAATAGAGGGGTGTCAGTTAATCGCTGCTCACTCATGAGTTCAATCAACTCGGTCAAACTCATATTAAATTGAACTTGAGCAGAAGGCTGAGTTTGTTGGTTTAATTGATGTACAAGTTCATATTTTAACTGTGCTTCTCGTTGCAATAATATTTGTTGTACGTCTTGAGTGTTCACAAGATCACCTAATTAGTTTGTTCATTTCACTGGTTATCCAGTCTACCGTTAATCAATATGCTTACTATGATGGAGATCAATTGAGAGTTAATTTAGGATTTCAGTATTAGGCTTTATTTATATAGTGTGAACTAAGTAGGTAACTAAACGCGCAAAATCTTATATTTTGTGCTGTAAATTAAGCAAGATAGCGAAGGGGATAGCTCAATGATGGTCTGTATCGGGGCAAATTGCTGACTCAAAAAGAATAATGCAGTTTGTTTAACCGAAAACCCATCACAGAAATGAGTTCTCAGTTAATGAAAGCTGTTAATGCTAAAAAGACTGCTTAAGTTAGCCGTTAGTCGCTAACTGTTGTTCATGGGCTTTTTCTAAAATGGCAATGATACCTTCAGCCGTTTTAAGCACTCTGAGCTCTCTGAATAACACATCAGCTTCAGGGTACTGTTTATTCAAATAAGTAAACCATTGCTTTACTCGGGCAGGGTAATAATCAATTTTCTTGTTAACCAACTGCTTTTGGGTGTAGTTCAGTAACAAATTTAGCGTTTGTGACCAAGTGTAAGGCGCTTCAACGCCTTTTATGGTGGCAGCAAGGTTTGGCAGAGACATTGCCCCGCGCCCCAGCATTATGCTGTCACAGCCTGTAACTGCCATACAGCGCTTAGCATCATCACTATTCCAAATCTCACCGTTAGCAATAATAGGGATAGGTAAACGCTCACGCACCTCGGTTATGTATTCCCAATAAGCTGGCGGTTTATAGCCGTCAGTTTTACTGCGAGCATGAATAGCAAGCTCGGTAGCACCCGCTTCATACACAGCGATAGCGTTTTCCATAAATAATGATTTATCTTCGTAACCGAGACGGATTTTAGCAGTAACAGGTTGATCTGCTGGTACTGCATCACGCATCGCTTTGACTATATCGTGAATTTTATCCGGGTATTGCAGTAATACTGCGCCGCCATTACTGCGGTTAACCATTTTAGCGGGGCAACCAAAGTTAGCATCAACACCGCATGAGCCTAGCTCAACCGCGCGCTGGGCGTTTTCTGCCATCACTTGCGGATGTTGCCCTAATAATTGAATTCTTACCGGGGTGCCTGATGCGGTCAAACCGCCATTACGCAGCTCAGGGCATAATTTATGATAAACCTTCTCAGGAAGTAACTGA
Source organism: Shewanella sp. 5_MG-2023 (assembly GCF_030547465.1). NCBI lineage: Bacteria > Pseudomonadati > Pseudomonadota > Gammaproteobacteria > Alteromonadales > Shewanellaceae > Shewanella > Shewanella sp. 5_MG-2023. The sequence goes on along the minus strand of NZ_JAUORC010000007.1, from coordinate 34,336 downwards.
TTAATCACCCGCACAAATTCGGTTACCACCAAATCATAAGGGTTGATTTCAGATAAAATTTCTCGCATCAAATCATCAATGACGCCTTCCATCGGAGCTAAGACTACGTGCACAGTACTACCTGGTTAACTATAAAAGGAGCGCTATTCTAGCGAGTTTAATTTTTTATACAAATTCATTTCAAGTATTTGAATTCACTGTTATCTGCCGCAACTGAATATTTAATCTTTTATATCAAGTTGATAGATGAATATTTTGTCCTATCCTTAATCATTAGAGAACTTCTCTAGCAATATTTTTAATAAAAAATGATAATTTAGATCAATTAATGTGAAATAAAAGTAGCAGGTTGTAGGTCTATTCATCTGTAAGCCAGCACTGTTTGTTGTTGGTCATCATTATTAAGTTTGAATTTAAGGAAATTATTATGAACTCAGTAAAGCAAACAACAGTCGCATTGGCATTAGGTGCAGTCGTATTAACCGCTGGCGTATCTACGTCTGTAGAGGCTAATCCATTTGGTTTTGAGCAAATGAATTCAGGTTATCAGTTAGATGGCGGCGATAAAAAAGCTAAAGAAGGCAAGTGTGGTGAAGGTAAATGCGGCGGCGATATGAAAAAAGCCAAAGAAGGCAAATGTGGCGAAGGCAAGTGTGGCGGCGATATGAAAAAAGCCAAAGAAGGCAAATGCGGTGAAGGTAAATGCGGCGGCGATATGAAAAAAGCCAAAGAAGGAAAATGTGGCGAAGGTAAGTGCGGCGGCGAGATGAAAAAAGCGGCTGAAGGTAAAGCCAAAGAAGGCAAATGTGGTGAAGGTAAGTGTGGTGGTGCTAAATAATCAATCTGATTATTAGCAGGCTGATTTAGCAGCAGAAATCGATTTATAGCTTTCATGCCGATTAAATCTACGCCAATATAAGGCCTGTTATACAGGCCTTTTTAGTTGATAACTTTCATTAATTTAACTGATTAATTGTGTGTTTGAGGTGATAAATGGCAAAACAAGCAACAGTGGGACTGGGTTTGCGCCGAGAAATGCTTGATGAGTTTTGTCAGCATGTGCCTGATGAAATAAACTTTTTCGAAGTGGCGCCTGAAAACTGGATGACCCTAGGCGGTAAGTTTGGTAAGCAGTTTAGGCAACTTACAGAGCAACATGAATTTTTTTGCCATGGTTTATCTTTATCTATCGGCAGCCCACATGCGTTAGATACTGAGTTCGTTAAGCAAGTAAAACGCTTTTTAGATAGCCATCAAATCAATATCTACTCTGAGCACTTAAGTTATTGCTCTGGTAGCGGCCACATGTATGACTTAATGCCGATCCCCTTTACCGAAGAAGCGGTAACTTATGTTGCAAAGCGTATTAACCAAGTTGAAGATATTTTAGAGCGGCCGTTTATTTTAGAAAATGTGTCTTTCTACGCTGCGCCCGGCGCGAAAATGACTGAGCAGCAATTTGTTAATGCTGTGCTGGATGAGGCAGATTGTAAACTGCTGCTTGATGTTAATAATATTTATGTAAACTCAATAAACCATCAATATGATGCCGCTGAATTTCTCAGCTCAATGCCGACCAAGCGGATTGAATATATGCATATCGCGGGTCATTATGAAGAATCATCCCAGTTAATGGTCGATACCCACGGCGCTGATGTGATTGATCCTGTTTGGCAATTATTGCAACAGAGTTATCAGCAACATGGGGTGTTTCCGACATTATTAGAGCGTGACTTTAATATCCCCAAAACCGCTGAATTACTGCAAGAGATCAATCAAATTCATCGCTATCAACAAGCCGCAAAAGCGATCAAAAGGAGTGCTTAATGGATTTTATTAACACTCAACAAGCCTTTATGGATTATATTCGCGATCCCAGCAAGCCACTGCCACAAGGCATGACATTTGAGCGAATGAATGTTTACCGTGAGCTATTTTTCAATAACATCAATGGCTTTGTGTCAGGCGCGTTTCCGGTACTGAAAAGTCTTTATACTGATGATGCATGGACCAAACTCATTCAACAGTTTTTTGTAAGTTTTGACTGTAAAACCCCCATATTTATTGAAATATCCCAAGAGTTTATCTGTTTTTTGCAAACTCAATATCAGCCTGCGGATTACGACCCTGCCTTTATGTTGGAGCTAGCACATTACGAATGGCTAGAGTTATATATTGCCACTGTTTTCGATGATGTTAATGAGCAGCCAATTGCCAAAGACTTGATTACCGAGCTACCGCTAAAGCTGTCAGTGACCGCCACTGTGGCGCAATATCAATATGATGTGCAGCACATCAGTGTCGATTACCAACCCACAGAGCCCAGTGAGCAGGGGCAAAGCTTTTGTGTTTATCGCGATGAACATGATGAAGTTAACTTTTTAAAGTTAAACCCATTAACAGCCCAAGTGTTAGCCTATATTGCTCAAGCCGAGCAATGTTACTTTAATGATGTATTGACATGGCTTAGCGAGACCTACCCACAGATGACGCCGGAAACCTTATCTAATGGCTGCTTGCAAATGTTGCAACAATTGGCCGACAAAAGGGTTATCTGTTCGTTAACACAGGCTTAAACAGTGGATAAAACTCCTACTTAATTTGTGGTTTATATTAAAAGTCTTTTTACATACAATAGCGCGAATTTTGTGATCCAGTTCACGCTGCTGTAAGGCGGCCAACATTACTGTTAGGAAGTAAAAACTATGAGTCAGCCGTTTAAAGACCCATTTAACATTATGTATTTAATTGGTTTTATTCTTGTTTTATTGTTACCAACGCTACCAGCGTCTCTATCTGCCTTGCGACTTGCAGGCTTAATTTAACTGCCAATCTCAGTTATTATACCGCTCAGTTAAGTCATAGAGTCGGTTATCCAAAAACCATTCTATTGAATGGTTTTTTTTGATTTGGGCTTGGAGTCATATGGCGTTAAAACGAGGCTTGTTCCTCATTACTGGTTTAACGAGCTTAACGCTTGGCACCATTGGTATTGTGGTGCCCTTATTACCAACAGTGCCTTTTATCTTGCTGGCTGCTTATTGTTTTGCCCGCTCAAGTACGCGGATGCATCACTGGTTGATGACTCATCCTTGGTTTGCTCAAGGGTTAAATGATTGGCAAGATAAACGAGCAATCAACAAACGGTTGAAGAAAAAAGCCATGATAATGACCACCTTAAGCTTTGTTGTGAGCATTTTAATTGTGCCATTAGTTTGGGTGAAAGTGATGCTCGCTTGCATGTTATGTTGCCTACTGGTTTATCTGTGGCAGATCCCAGAGTTAGATTAAAAGTTACCTTTAATTTGCTCGTTAGTTGCAACTATCTTAAAACATGCTTAGTATCACTGCCATTGAGTGATATGCCAGAAACTATATTTTCAATTTCAAGCTAATGATATTGAAAATGATGGCTATTAAAACATTCCTTTTACAATAGATTATCTAATATGACTATGAACTCAGAACGTTTAGCGCTTATCAAAAACAGTATTAAAGCTATTCCTGATTACCCAATCCCAGGCATTATGTTTCGTGATGTCACTAGCCTTTTAGAAGACTCGCAAGCTTATAAAGCCACTATCGCTTTATTTGTAGAGCATTATAAAGATCAAGGTTTCACCAAAGTTGTCGGCACTGAAGCGCGTGGGTTCTTATTCGGTGCGCCATTAGCCTTAGAGCTTGGGATTGGTTTTGTACCAGTGCGTAAGCCAGGCAAACTACCAAGAAAGACGATTTCGCAAACTTACGATCTTGAATACGGTAAAGACACCTTAGAAATTCACGTAGATGCGATTACCCCTGAAGATAAAGTACTGGTCATTGACGACTTACTTGCAACAGGTGGCACCATTGAAGCAACGGTAAAATTAATTCGTGAATTAGGCGGCGAAGTAAAACACGCGGCATTTGTTATTTCTCTGCCAGATATTGGCGGCGAAAAACGTCTTGAAGGTTTAGGGGTTGAGTTATTGACCTTATGTGAGTTTGAAGGCGAATAAGCAAGAACGTCTTCAATGTTAGCGGCTTTGTTGAGGTTCACTCAATAAAGCCTAAGTTTTGCTCTGCATCGATTGAATCTTCAGCAAATCATCCACCCCTTTAGAGTAGCAATAGCCTGTGATTGATGAGCATGCTATTGTTATTTTTATTTTCGGGTACAATTAATTACCATTGGTATTATTTAGATCATCCCGTTTCATTAAAGCTTGGGGAATTCCATGTCTTATCAGGTGTTAGCCCGTAAATGGCGCCCTGCCAAATTTGAAGAAATGGTAGGGCAGTCACATGTTCTACTTGCACTTACAAATGCACTCACACAGCAACGATTACATCATGCGTATTTATTTACCGGCACCCGAGGTGTTGGTAAAACCAGTTTAGCGCGCTTATTTGCTAAGGGGCTTAACTGTGAGCAAGGGGTCACTTCGACACCTTGTGGCGTGTGTTCAAGTTGTGTTGAAATTGCTCAAGGCAGGTTTGTTGATCTCATTGAAGTGGATGCGGCCTCAAGAACTAAGGTCGATGATACCCGTGAGCTACTTGATAATGTGCAATATAAGCCTTCAAGAGGCCGTTATAAAGTCTACTTAATCGATGAAGTGCATATGCTGTCTCGAAGTAGTTTTAATGCCTTACTTAAAACGCTTGAAGAGCCGCCTGAGCATGTAAAATTTCTGCTGGCCACCACAGACCCGCAAAAATTGCCGGTTACCGTGTTGTCTCGCTGTTTACAATTTAATTTAAAAAGTCTGTCTCAAGATGAAATAACTAAGCAGCTAGATTTTATCTTAACTCAAGAGCAATTAACCTTTGAGCCCCAAGCATTAACGCTATTGGCGAAAGCGGCTAACGGCAGTATGCGTGATGCCCTGAGCTTAACCGATCAAGCGATTGCCTTTGGTAGCGGCCAAGTGATGCACCAACAGGTGCAAACCATGCTTGGCAGTATTGATGCCCAGCAAGTCTTAGTGCTGTTAAAAGCTTTATGTGATGCCGATATTGCTAACTTAATGCAAACCATCCAGCAAGTGCTGAGTTTTGGCGCTGATGCCGATGAAGTGCTGCGCAGTTTATTGGAATTACTCCACCAAATTACCTTAACGCAATTTGCGCCAGCAGCCGCGCAGCAGTCGTTATATAGCGAACAAATTTTAGCCTTTTCTCAGCAATTAACCCCTGAACAAGTTCAGCTGTATTATCAGTTATTGTTAACGGGTCGCAAAGAATTAAGTTTTGCTCCTGATCCTAAATCAGGTCTTGAAATGGCGTTACTTAGAGCCGTGGCATTTGTACCTGAAAAGCCCGTTAAACGTTGGCACACCGATGAGCCAGTAACGATTTCATTGACGCCAGACCCCGTGACCCCAGAAACGGTTAAATCGGCGCCGGTTAGCTCGAAGGCTGACACTGCTACAAATAATGCAGGCGCTTCAGTTGCAGACAATGAAGCAATAACGGCTACTAAGCCAGCCCAAGTAAGCAATACTGCAGTTGATAGCAGTTCTGTGTCTGTGGCAATAACGCTGCCACAAACTGCAAGTATCGCAGCTGAGGACGATAATCTAAATGCTGCTCCCGAGATAGCCGCAGAGCAAGCTATTATCCTTAGTCAAGCTGACAGTTTAGGTTTCAATCAGCAAGCAGCGACTGAAACGCAAGCAGTTGACTCAGGCGTTATTGCAGCGCCAGCAGTTAAAGCCGCTGCAGTAGAAACACCTAGAGTAGAAACGCCAGCAATTGAAACTCAGCCTGTCACATCAACAACATCGTCAAATGAGATGCCCATTGATGCCTACGAGCAGTTTGCTCAGGCAAGTGACGAATCTTATGCTGAATTTGATAACGACGATCACAATCAATATCAGCAGGCAGAAGCAAGTACTCCGCAAGCTAATGTTCAGCAAACTAGTGCCGCGCAAGCTAAGCTTGAGCAAACAACCGTTGATACTACAGAAGCTGACTTAAGCGACATGGATGCTTTACTTGATGCTGTGCTCGCTACCAATGATTCATTAAAGGCGGAATTAAATTCGCTAGCCGAAGAAGGTGAACAAGCAAAAAAGCAACAGGCGGTAGCCAATCCAAGTATTAAAATTCCTGCACCCAAAGCGAAAATGCAGTCGATTGAAAATATCGCCACAGTTGATGCTACTATTGATGTAACCACGCAAGTAAACACAAGTGCAGCAAATGATGCAGCAGATAGACCGCCATGGGAAAAGCCCACTGAATTACCTGCAGCTTCAGTTTTAACTGCAATAGCAACAACTGAGCCTGAGGTGAGCCATAGTGCAGCAACTAACATGGCAGTTGACAATGCACAAACTACTATCGCCGCCGTTGAAGTGCCAACAAGCGCTGTTAATGAGGAGCCGGGAAGTCGTCAGCATGCACACACTGCCATAGCGTCAGCTGAGAATAATGCCCCAGTGGCTGAGACAGCAGTCGCTCACGTATCGACTGAAGTGGCATTAAACGGTCACCATGAAATCTCAGGTGATAGCCTAGATTTGCACTGGTACAAAATTATGTCGCAGTTAAGCATAGGCGGCAGGGTAAGACAGCTCGCCGTTAACTCGGTATGCCAACGACTGGACAATCCGATCCCGTTATTACTTAAACCGGATCAAAAACATTTATCCGCCGAAGTGGCGATTGAGCAATTACAAATTGCCTTATCGGAGCTTTTGGGCGAAGACACAAAGGTGCAAATTCAGGTTGGGCTTGATCCACAACATGAAACCCCACTTGAATTGCGTAAAAGATTTCATCGAGAGTTATTAGCTAATGCAAATTACGCTTTAATTAACGATGACAAAGTACAATGGATGTTTACTCGTTTAGCGGCTCAGCTAAATCCAGATACTTTAGTGTATCCGGTTGAAAAGCTACAGGCGATAGGGCAACAAATTCCAGCATTGACTGTTCAATAAAACAGCTAAAGCGTTATAGGCGTCAAAACTTTGATAGCAATAGCCGCGGATTTATTGCCAATTTATTTTTTTTCAGTAAGATTAGCCCCACTTTGGCTGCTTGCTAATAACCTAATTAAGAGAAAAGACTATGTTTGGAAAAGGCGGTATGGGCAACTTAATGAAACAAGCCCAAATGATGCAAGACAAAATGGCTAAAATGCAGGAAGAAATCGCACGCACTGAAATGACCGGTGAAGCGGGTGCAGGTTTAGTTAAAGTGACCATGACGGGTTCACACAACATTCGTAAAGTTGACATCGACCCTAGTTTGATGGAAGACGACAAAGAAATGTTGGAAGATCTTATTGCTGCAGCATTCAATGACGCAGCACGTCGCATCGAAGAAAACCAAAAGACTAAGATGGCTGAAGTCACTGGCGGTATGCAATTACCTCCAGGAATGAAAATGCCATTCTAAATCTTAAAGGTTTTAAGATTCAAAAGCCCAAGTTTATCTTGGGCTTTTTTGATCGCGTTTCGTTCAGATTAAATTTTCTGCTAAATTGTACCGCCATGTCAGAGTCTTATAAGGATATATTATGCTAACCAAGGTCGGTGAAACCGTTATAAAGTCGAAACATCGAGCCAGTTGTCATTGCGGCGCGGTTGTATTATCACTTTCATTACCCAATGGCATTGAAAAGCCAAGACGCTGTGATTGCTCAATTTGTCGCAGAAAAGGCGCCATTGTAGGTTCTGTCCCATTAGACGGCATTGAAATCTTAAAAGGTGAAGACCTACTTAAGCTGTATCAATTTAATACCCACACCGCTAAACACTATTTTTGTTCTCAATGCGGAATTTATACCCATCATCAACGTCGCTCTAACCCCACTGAATATGGCTATAATATTGGCTGTTTAGAAGGTGTTAATCCTTTTGATATTGATGATGTCACCCTGAATGATGGCGTTAATCATCCCGCAGATAGCGAGCTATAAAAGTATTACTTTGTTAACCCGAGGTTAAAAATATTTGACATGGTTATTTATTAGTCTAGGCTATAGGTGTGTCAAAAATATTTAACATCAAGTGGGGTTTAATTAACATGAGTAATGCAAAAAAATTACTGCAATGGCTGCAAGAAACGAGCTTTCGAGAAGTCACTTTATCCGTTGATTTACTGGTAACGGGCTATATTTTCTATTTTTATGGTAGCAGCTTATTTCATGCTAGCCCTGAAGAATTAGCTTCAATACAGTGGATTTCAGGTATCTTTTTAGAAATTATAATTTATTCAGTAGTGCTAATGGTGGTGAGCTACATTGCTCTGGCATTAATCACAGACGATGAACTGTCACAACCTATGGATGTACGCGAAAAACAAATTAATCTCATTGGCTATAAGTATTCAGCGATTATTTTGAATGTAGGCGTGATACTGGCCATAGTGCAATACAGTGTTGAAGCCAATGACCTTGGTCTATCACAATTGGGCTTTGCTCATGCGCCGCTGCATATTTTAGTGGTGTCTTTTTTGTGTGCTGAGCTGGCATTTTATGGGGTGCAGCTATACAAGGGGCGTACAGGTGATATTTATGAGTAAACCGGCGATTTCTAACGCTATCCGCACCTTGCGTTTTTTAAATGGTGAAATGACACAAAAGCAGCTTGCTGAATTAATAGGTGTCACTAGGCAAACCGTGATGGCCATTGAGTCTAATAAGTATTCACCCACTCTTGAAGTGGCTTTTAAAATTGCTGAAGTGTTTGAACTGCCGCTAGATCAGGTATTCAGTTATCACCCCGAAAGTGATACTAAGTCCTAGCACTAATAGTTAGCAAGCTAGCTAGCCTTGGCAACAGTTAATACTGACAAAGAAACGCTAACCGAACTGACGAGTTCTGTGTTGTGAGTAGCATTAGCAATAACATCATTCTTTTGTCGCAATCATAATTACAGTACCATACGCACATTGATGCTGATTGAATGGTTTATTAACTTAAATCAGCACGCTTAATTAATAAAATAAGGCAATGAAGTATTTATGAAATTTAGTCCACTGGTTGATGAGCTTATCGAATCTTTGCGCTGCTTACCGGGTGTCGGACCAAAATCAGCCCAACGCATGGCGTTTCAATTATTAGAGCGTAACCGCAAACAGGGCCATAAATTAGCCAGTGCGTTAGAACGTTCAATGAGTGAAGTGGGGCATTGCCAAGCCTGCCGTACCTTTACAGAAGAGCAGCTATGTCCGATCTGTAGTAGCCCTAAACGGGGTAATTCAGAAGTAATTTGTGTGGTTGAAACCCCAGCTGATGTGTTAGCCATTGAAGCGGGTGGCCATTTTAGCGGCCGCTATTTTGTGTTACTTGGGCATTTATCACCCCTTGATGGTGTGGGCCCTGAAGAGCTTGGCTTAGCGTTATTAGAGCAACACCTTGCATCAGATGATGTCACAGAGTTGATTTTAGCAACCAACCCCACAGTAGAAGGTGATGCCACGGCGCATTTTATTGCTGATATGGCCCGTAGACATAATGTAGTGATCAGCCGAATCGCCCACGGAGTCCCTGTTGGTGGTGAGCTTGAGTATGTTGATAGCACCACGTTAGCGTTGTCATTCAATGGTCGTATTCCGCTGTAGTTGCGAACTGTAGTTATAAATGATAGTTGCGAACTATAGTTGTGAATTTGTGTCTTATTTTAAAGCCCAGCTTATGAGTGAGTAAGCTGGGCTTTTTGTTTCCAATATTAGCCGTTATTAGCTCAAATCGATTGCTAATCGCCAGTTATTTCGCCAGTTCATGGTTTTTTTTCAGCAATAAAATAATTTCCCCTTGAATTCTATTTATCGCGCCCCATTTCCTAGGTAACAAAGATTTTTATACCGTGTTGGATACAACATGGTTGATGTATTAACGTAAACAAGGGAAATTTTCATGTCTCAACAAGAAACACATGGCTTTCAAACCGAAGTAAAACAGCTTCTACATCTGATGATCCATTCTTTATATTCAAATAAAGAAATTTTCTTACGTGAACTAGTCTCAAATGCTGCGGATGCGGCAGATAAGCTACGTTACTTAGCATTAACTGATAACGCATTATATGAAAGCGATACTGAACTGCGTGTTCGTATTAGTACCGATCAAGAAAAAGGCACTGTTACTATTGAAGATAACGGTATCGGTATGACACGTGATGGTGTGATTGAACATTTAGGTACGATTGCAAAATCAGGTACTGCAGACTTCTTTAAAAACTTATCAGGTGAAGAGTCAAAAGATTCGCAGCTTATCGGTCAATTTGGTGTAGGTTTTTATTCTGCCTTTATCGTTGCTGATAAAGTCACTGTACGTACCCGCGCAGCAGGTGCAGCAGTTGATCAAGCGGTTCTGTGGGAGTCAGCAGGTGAAGGTGACTTTACCGTTGATACCATCACTAAAAATAGCCGCGGTACTGAAATTACCCTTCATTTACGTGATGAAGAAAAAGAATTCGCTGATGATACTCGTTTGCGCTCAATCATTACTAAGTACTCTGATCATATCTCAGTACCAGTAGAAATGTTTGAAGCTGGCCTACCAGAAACAGATGGCGAAGATGGCGAGAAAATCCCTGCTACTGAAGGCGAGTGGAAGCCAATGAACAAAGCCACTGCGCTTTGGACTCGTAGCAAATCAGATATATCAGATGAAGAATATCAAGAGTTCTACAAGCATATTTCTCACGACTATGCTGATGCAGCAACGTGGTCTCACAACCGTGTTGAAGGTAAGCAAGAATATACCAGCTTATTGTATATCCCAACCAAAGCCCCTTGGGATATGTTTAACCGCGACGTTAAGCATGGTCTAAAACTATTCGTTCAACGTGTATTTGTACTAGATGATGCTGAACAGTTTATGCCAACTTATTTACGTTTTGTTAAAGGCTTAATCGATTCAAATGATTTGCCACTCAACGTATCGCGTGAAATCTTACAAGATAACAGCGTAACTAAAGCATTGCGCACTGGTGTGACTAAGCGCGTTCTTGGCATGCTAGAAAAAATGGCTAAAAACGATGCTGAAAAGTATCAAGCTTTCTGGGCTGAATTTGGTCAAGTATTAAAAGAAGGCCCAGCTGAAGATTTCGCTAACCGTGAGCGTATTTCTGGTTTACTGCGTTTTGCTTCAACCCATAACAATTCACCAGTGACAGATGTGTCATTAGATGATTACATCAGTCGCATGAAAGAGGGCCAAGATAAGATTTACTATATCGTGGCTGATAGCTATGAAGCGGCAGCTAACAGCCCGCATTTAGAGCTACTGCGCAAGAAAGACATTGAAGTTCTATTAATGTCAGAGCGCATCGATGAATGGCTAATTAACCACTTAACTGAATTTAAAGACAAGAAACTTCATTCAGTTACTCGCGGTGATTTAGAGCTAGGTGAACTTGAAGATGCTGCTGAAAAAGAAGCTCAAGAAAAGTTAGCTGGCGAAGCTGAGTCATTAGTATCACGTATTAAAACAGCGCTAGAAGGTAAAGTATCAGATGTTAAAGTGACTTCTCGCTTAACGGATACCCCTGCATGTGTGGTTGCCGGTGAAGGTGAAATGTCATCGCAAATGATTAAGCTTATGCAATCAGCAGGTCAGCCTGTACCTGAGTCTAAGCCGACATTTGAAATTAACCCACAGCATCCGCTGGTTGAGCGTCTAAATGACGAGCAAGATGAGCTAGCATTTGCTAACTGGGCAGATTTGTTATTACAACAAGCTCAGCTTTCAGAAAAGGGCAGCTTAGCGGATCCATCGGCATTCATTAAGTTAACCAACCAAATGCTAGTGGCGAGCTTAAAATAGTCATTAGTATTGCAATAAAGCGGGCTTAGGCCCGCTTTTTGTTAGCTATCACGAAATAGTTAAAAGGAATCAATATGGAACATATTATTAATTTAACTAAAGAAAATATTCAGCAAATTGTTGATGCTTCGATGGATAACTTTGTGGTGATGTCTTTTTGGGCACAACAGCAACCGCAAAGTGTACAAATGCTACAAGTGATGGAACAGATTGCCAATGAGCAAGCTGGGCGCTTTATCCTTGCGAAAGTGAATTGTGAAGCTGAGTTAGAAATTGCTAATTACTTCCAAATTCAGAGCTTACCTACCCATCTAGTGCTTAGTAAAGGTCAGCCGGTTGATGGTTTCGCTGGGGTGCAAAGTGCAGCGCAAGTGAATGAATTACTTGATAAGCATCTTCCTGCGTTATGGGTAACAGATTTTAATGCTGCAAAAGCGATTTTGGTTGAAGCAGGCATTGAAAAGCCAAGCGACGAAAAACTTGAACAAGCCTTAGCATTACTGAAAAGTGCCTTTGCTGAATCTCAGCAACAAGCAGAAGTGGCCTTAGTGCTTATCGATGTTTATTTACAATTGGGCATACTGGCTGAAGCTAAGACCTTATTAGATACGATAGGGCTTGCAGATCAAGACAGTTACTATCAGAACTTAAAAGCCAAGTTAGCCCTAGCAGAAGACGCTGCAGATACCCCTGAAATTCGTCAGTTACAACAATCATTACAACAGCAGCCTGGTAATATTGAACTGACTATCGATTTGGCCAAAGCATTGAATCAAGCTAATCGTGGCGAAGAGGCACTTGAGTGTTTATTTGCCATTTTAGAGAAAGATTTATCCGCTGCGGATGGAAAAGTTAAACAAGTGTTTATGGAAATATTGACAGCACTAGGGCAAGGCAACGCCATAGCCAGTCAGTATCGCCGCCGTTTATACAGTTTACTGTATTAAACACGGAAAATTTTCGTATTAGATATTGGTCTAAATCTTGAGGTTTTACCTTCTAAAGACCGTCTAAATGTGCGAAAATCGCCGCCTAAAAATATGAAAGCAATATAGAGGACTTTTGAGATGCGCATTATACTATTGGGTGCCCCTGGTGCCGGTAAAGGTACACAAGCTCAGTTCATTATGGAGCAGTACGGTATCCCACAAATCTCAACTGGTGATATGCTGCGTGCAGCAATTAAAGCTGGCACTCCGTTAGGATTAGAAGCTAAATCAGTGATGGATGCGGGCCAGTTAGTATCAGATGACCTAATTATTGGTTTAGTTAAAGAACGTATTGCCCAAGATGATTGTGCAAAGGGTTTCTTACTTGATGGTTTCCCTCGTACTATTCCTCAAGCAGACGCTATGGTTGCTAATGGAATTGAAATCGATCACGTGATAGAAATTGATGTGCCTGACGAAGAAATCGTTAAGCGTATGAGTGGTCGTCGTGTTCACTCAGGCTCTGGCCGTGTTTATCACATTATCTTCAACCAACCTAAAGTTGAAGGTAAAGATGACGTCACTGGTGAAGACTTATCTATCCGTCCAGATGATGAAGAATCAACTGTACGTAAGCGTCTTGGTATTTATCATGAGCAAACTAAGCCGCTAGTAGAATACTATGGTAAAGTCGCAGCTGCTGGTAACACTCAATACACTAAGTATGATGGTACTCAAACTGTTGCCGCTGTTAGCGCGCAAGTAAAGCAGTTGTTAGGTTAATACCTACAAAGTAGTATTTTTATACTGTTGAATTATAAAAAAAACCTGCATTGCAGGTTTTTTTATGTCATAAATAAAATCATCGTCACAAAAACTGAGAATGATTGACATCTATCTTGGTGTTGATTGTATTTGTGTTAAAATTAGCGTTTGGTAATAAGAACGTTTCTATTAAAGCGTTACTGTTTTCAAAAGCTGTGAATAACCCATAATCCTTATTGCATGGATGCCTACTCAAGAGAGTTTAAGATGAAGTTCCCTGGTCAACGCAAATCTAAGCACTATTTCCCAGTAAACAACCGAGACCCATTATTGGCTCAGTTAACCCAGCAAGAGCAGTCTGTATCTACCTATATTTGCGGTATTGACCAAACTCTTGTGGATATTGAAGCAAAAGTCGAAGATGAGCTACTGGGCCGTTACGGGCTTCCAAAAGGCAACTCAACTCTTATTGATGATCAGCAAGCTCACGAACTTTATAATGAACTAAAAAACAATGAGATGATCAGCGATGAATTTGCTGGTGGCACCATTGGTAATACCGTTCATAACTACTCAATTTTAGCTGATGACCGTTCGGTATTATTTGGCGTTATGAGCCAGAATATCATGGTCGGTAGTTATGCCTATCGCTACCTTTGTAATACCTCCTCTAAAGTGGACTTAAACTACCTGCAGCCAGTAGATGGCCCTATCGGTCGTTGTTTTACTTTGATCTCTGCTGAAGGTGAACGTACCTTTGCGATTAGCAAAGGTGCAATGGATAAGCTAACCCCAGAATATATTAATAAAGACGTGGTTCAAGGTAGTTCAGCGCTAGTTTTAACTGCGTATTTAATGCGTGCCAGCGAAGGTGATTTAATCACTGAAGCGGCAATGAAAGCGATTGAATATGCTAAAGAAGCCGATGTGCCAGTGGTATTGACCTTAGGTACCCGCTTCTTAATTCAAGAAGACCCTAAATGGTGGCAAGATTTCATTTGCGATAATGTAACAATTTTGGCGATGAATGAAGACGAAGGCGAGGCCTTAACGGGGTTCAGCGATCCGCTATTAGCCAGCGAAGCGGCCTTAGAGTGGTGTGATATGGTGTTGTGTACTGCAGGACCGTTAGGTTTATATACAGCAGGCTATACTGAAGACTCTGAAAAAAGAGCCACAGCCCATTTATTATTACCGGGCGCAATTCCTGAATTTAACCGTTACGAATTCTCGCGTCCTAAACGTAAATCAGACTGTACTACACCGATTAAAGTGTATGCTCATATCTCGCCTTATATGGGTGGACCAGATTATATCCGCAATACAAACGGTGCCGGAGATGGAGCGTTATCAGCATTACTGCATGACTTAGCAGCTAATACTTTCCATAAAACCAATGTACCGGGTTCAAGTAAGCATCAGCGTGATGGCCTGTGTTATTCATCTTTCTCGCAAGTGTGTAAATATGCTAACCGCGTCGCTTATGAAGTATTAGCCCAGCATAGCCCAAGATTATCTCGTGGTTTACCTGAGCGTGAAGATAGTTTAGAAGAGTCATACTGGGAAAGATAACCAGACAGGTTTTCCGTTTATATAATCAGTGACTAAATCAAGGGCAATCACCAAGTGGTGATTGCCCTTTTTGTTTGCATCAAGATAAACAAGTACTTGGTAGACGCTGAAAAATTCAGTAGGATGTTGAATATGCAGAAACATACCTCATTTTAAGTAATTCTGGTTTTAAAAATACATTGGAGAGCATTGTGAAGGGACAAATCTTAAGAGAAATGAAAGTACTTAAGGCGATTGAACCTGCTTATGAAGTCGAGCGCCGCGTAGCATTTCTTAAAACCAAATTGGTCGAGACTCACAGCCATTGTTTGGTATTAGGGATTAGTGGTGGCGTTGACTCATCTGTAACCGGCAGATTATGCCAGTTAGCGGTAGACAGCTTAAATGCTGACAATCCACAGCAGGCTTACCAATTCATTGCGGTGCGTTTACCATATCAAGTACAAAAAGATGAAGATGAAGCTCAGCTTGCATGTCAATTTATTCAACCCTCAAAGCAGGTAACAGTGAATATTGCTGATGGGGTTATTGGTGTGCATAACGCAACGGTTTCAGGACTTGAGGATGCCGGTATTCAAGTCGCTAATAATGATAATGTTGATTTCATTAAAGGTAACGTCAAAGCCCGTATGCGAATGATTGCTCAATATCATATTGCAGGCCTAACTGGCGGCTTAGTCATTGGCACCGATCATAGTGCAGAAAATATTACCGGTTTTTATACTAAATTTGGTGACGGCGCCTGTGACTTAGCACCCTTGTTTGGTCTTAATAAGCGTCAAGTTCGCCAATTAGCCAGTTACCTTGGAGCGCCAGATATATTAGTGACCAAAGCGCCAACGGCAGATTTAGAAGACGATAAACCGCAATTAGAAGATGAGGTGGCATTAGGGCTAAGCTATGATCAAATCGATGATTTCTTAGAAGGCAAAGAGGTTGATAGCTTTGTTGAAGATAAACTTATTGCGATTTACCAGCGCACCCAACATAAGCGTCAACCTATCCCGACGATTTATGACTAATTTAACTTCCCGCTAGCTTAGAGCAAGGATTGTTTAAGTGGGCTTAAATAGCGCCTTAGCTGCTCAATTAACACATTGGGAAACTGGCGGTAATCTAAATATGGCGTGATGAGTATCTGCTCATGCGCCATTATTTTTTGGCTTTCATCTATGGCGGTTAACGCAGATATAAACGATTGATCGCTTATATTAGCGAATGCAGCTTGGCCACAAATGATATGAATATGGCTATTCACACTAAGCTTAGTAGCATTAATGATAATGTTACATTGACTAAAATCTACCCGCTTTAAATCATCAGTAGCTTGCGGATTAAATAATTGGTTGCGGCAATCTCGCCATGTATCTGGCGCTTTATCAGTAACAGCAATCTTGGCCATGATAGTAAATATTTTTCGCCAATGATTGCCATTATCGTTAATGATTTGCTCGATAGCATTTGTATTTTGCCAATGCCATGCTTTGGAGACTTTAGGTGGCGTTGGCAAATAGAATGTGATTTCAGCTTTTTCAGAGCCTAATAAAATAGCTTTTGAGCTAAGCTCGGCGTTTGGCTTAGTCGCGTTATTTGTGATAACAGCAGGCTTTGTATGAATGCTTGGCTGAGTTGATTTCATTGTGGGTTTGCTACTCAATATTTTCGGCCTGATGGCATATTATTATTTGTAAATTCAGACTCTTTTTAGACTATCATTAAAACTATACGGACAAAAATTAATTCCATAGGACTGGCGAATGAAAGCAATAGTAATCGGTTCGACTAAACATCTGTTATTTTTTGCTATTTATGGTTTTATTGCCAGTTTACTGCTTTTTATCGCCGCCGTGGTGTGGTTTTTAACGGCTCGCTCTGAATTAGAGATTTGGCATACAACACGCTTGAAAAGTGAGTATCATCAACAGTCTGGCTTAACAGACTTTTCCCAGTATCTTGCTCTTGAAGACAAGCTATTTAATGAGTTAGACCGCAAAATATACCAACAATATACTCCTAAGCTGGCTTCACCTATTAATCGTTACGAAGCCAATAGCTTATCAGATCCAAATCATTGGGATGTAAACTGGAATCGCTCTTTTGAGTGGTCAAACCCCGATGCCAATTATGGCATTTTATTTCTCCATGGTATGTCAGACTCCCCTTATGCGATTTCAAACCTAGCGCGACATTTTAGCGCTTCAGCCGATGTTTTAGGGCTACGTTTACCAGGGCACGGCACTATTCCTGCTGGCTTAGCAGATATCACTTGGCCAGATTTAGCCAGCGCAGTAGCATTAGCGACTCAGCACATGAAGCAAAAATTGGCCGGTAAACCGTTATATGTCGTGGGCTTTTCTACCGGTGCAGCACTGGCATTAAACCTTCAACTAGAAGCAATTGCTGTTAATAACCCTACAGATTATCAAGCAATGATGTTTCTTTCGCCAGCTATAGGGTTAGCGCCCATTGCAGCAGGCGCAAAGTGGCAAGCGAGGTTAGGGCGTTTAATTAATCAAGAAAAACTGTTTTGGAATACCATTGAGGTTGAATACGACCCTTTCAAATATATCTCATTTGCAGTGAATGCCGGTGACGTTGTTTATCAACTGGCTGAAAGAAATCAATATTTAATAAAACAATTTGATCAGCAGCAATTAGCCAATATTCCTCCTATTTTAACCTTCCAGTCAATTGCAGATGATACCGTTTCTACTAACGCGGTGGTCGAGCATTTGTATCAATATTTACCCTCAGATAAGCATAGCTTAGTGATATTTGATATCAATCGTAACCGTAATAATCATCAATTGATCACTAAAAACTTGTTAAACGAAATGGGGCCACTTTGGCTCAACATGCCCATGAACTACCGTTTAAGTTTAATTGAAAATAGCCAGCAATCTGAGTATGGCGTGCAAGAGCAAAACTTGGTTGAGAGCGAAGAGGGAGCAACAGTAGACTTAGCACTGAAATGGCCAGCTGGGGTGTATTCATTATCGCATGTTGCCTTGCCTTTTCCTGAAAATGACCCCTTATACGGACCACATTATCAGCCTCAAAGTCAGCATATTCAGATAGGGCAGGCAATCTTTAAAGGTGAGCGGGGATTGTTTGGGATCCCCGCAGCAGAGATGTTAAGACAGAAATGGAATCCATTTTATCCGTATATGTTAGATAGATTGGAGCAGTTTATTGAGCCGTGATTATCGCGGTAGCTAAACTCGTCACTAGCTTAGCGATTATGGTTTTGATATAAAACGTTAGTGGGCTATTCTGGGTCACTTGGATCATTAATCACATCAATAATGACTTTATTTCGCCCTTGCTCTTTTGCTTTGTATAGGTTGTCATCTGCAACTTTTATCCAGTGATCAATGTCTTTAGAAAAGTTGGCGTTAGCCGTTATCGCGCCAATACTGGTGGTGACTGAAAAGTGCTGTTCATCCGTTGGCGAGTTAATTATTACTTTGGCTAACTGTTCTCTAAAATGATTGAGATGCTGCTCAATTTTAAGGGCATTGGATAAAGGCAATATCAAAATAAACTCTTCACCACCATAGCGAGAAACGATATCGGTATCGCGTTTAAATTGCTGTTTTAATAGTTTAGATACGACTCTTAAGCATTCGTCCCCAGCCAAATGACCGTAGCTATCATTGACCTGTTTAAAGTAATCTAAGTCAAGGATAACAATGGTAATGGCATGCTCACCTCGCAGACAAAAATCCAGCAAGCTATCAAATCTATCTTCTGCATAACGGCGATTATAAAGCCCCGTTAGTGGATCTTTATCCACTAATGCCAATAACTTTTGATTGGCTTTTTCAAGCTCATCGGTGCGAATCGCGACAGTTTCTTCTAGCTCCAGTTGGTGCTTAAGTAAGTCACGTTTACTGGCGGTGAGGCTCTTGTACAGGTTATATACTTCTTCTGATGTACTTTCATTATCAATTTGTTCTTTTAATTCAGTACCACTGATTTGTCCGAATTGATTAGCCACAATTTCTAATGAGTTAGTGAGTAAACGACACACTCTGGAGGAGATTAAAAAGGTCAAAATGATGGAGATGAATAGCATCAAGTAGGTGCCTAGCATTTGTGTTTCGGCGGTTTTAACTAACGGAGACAGTGGCTGTAATACATACAACTTCCAACCATTGTTTAGTCGATTACTGATGTACACGTATTCAGGTGATGTGGCGGTTAAGTTGTGAATATTGATCACATTTAAACTGGTGCGGTAATTTCCTTTTTCATTTGAATAGGTAAATTCTATCTGAGTGCTTAAGTTTAGAGAAGGGGTGGAATAAATGATGTTGTTATTGTTATCAACGATGATAATAAACTCTTTATCCCCTGTTCCATTTTGATTATCTATCTTAGAAAAGAACGCTAAATCCAGCGAGCCTTCAATAATTCCACTGACCTTTGATTGATCATTATTGTGATAAAAAGGGGCACTGATGGCGATAATTGATTCGTCACCAAAGCCGCGGCCTTTAAACACAGGCGAAACAAACAAGCGCTGATTATAAAAAGACTCAATAAAGTAGTCTCTATCTGAAATTGATAAATCCAGAGGTTGCCCTGTTTTATTGAGCATAATACTGCTGGGGCTTGCGGCAATCACTTGAGCATCAGTGTCTGCCAGCAGCATAGTAATAAAACTAGGATAATGCTGATGCAGTTTGATTAAAACTTGTTGTAATTCACTGTAGGATGACGTCGTTAAGCTGATTAAATCTGCTGCATAATCAATGACCATTTTATGTTCATTAAGGTATTGCTCGGTTGCCGTACTAATATGTTCGGTGGTGTCAGTTAAATTTCGCTTCAGTAACTCTTGTTGTTTTTCAAGAAACAAATAATTAAAAGTCAGTGCTGATAATAACAAGCAAAGGGTGATCATTAACGTCATAAAGTAGGTGACTTGAGCGTTAAAACTACGACGTTTTTGGTTGGTTTTTGTGTCATTTAACTGCCACGTATTAGGAATAAACAAGATGAACAGTGACGCCAAGCCAGCGTAAATTAAACCGTTGATGCTTTGCTTGATAATGGCGAATAACATGTGGCTATCTGGAAAATCAGCAAGTGTCACCATGTATATATAGGTTAATGGCATACCAAGAGCTAACCAATAAATACCACTGCTATATAAGGGAAACAGGCCTTTTCTGCGAGCAATGCCAATGAATATTGCTTCGGTACAAAATAGTAAATATACATGGGGGCTACCCCAAGTGAGCATTAATCCACTTGCGCTGAGTATGGCGGTGACTAAACCATACCAAGGGCCTAAAAGCACAGCTGAAATAACGGTAAAAGTATTACCTAGCACTAATTGGACATTGGCGAATATTGGAATGGGGTAGCAATTAATTACCATTCCTAATAGGCCAAAACAGAGTGCAATCAGGAGGTTTTTTTTATTTATTATAGGAAACTGCAATCGAATACCATGTGATCGAACTGTTATGTAAAAATTTTATACTCGTCAAGCATTTAACTCAAGTGGAAACGATATTGTGGCCCCCGTAATGTGAAAAATCTGAATTCTGCTTGTGAGCTCAATACCCATTTGAGGCAATACTTTCCTGCTGCTTATCTTAGTCAATCACTAAATTCAGTTCGACCTTGGTCTACATTAGCTTAATTGGTGATGTAGACATAACTTCAGCATTTCATAGGTTAAGTTGTTGTTAATAAGTAACTATTTTGTTTTTTCTATAACTGGCCAAACCAAATCTTAGACTAAGGTCGTGATTGTGGTCACATTTTGAGTTGTTAGATTAACTATCGACTTAAAAAATAATTAGCACTGGGGAGTCACTATGAGTTTCGAAAATCAAGATACAGCAAGTGGGTACTGGCGTGAGAATTTACGCTTAGTATTGGGGTTGCTGGCAATTTGGGCTGCAGTATCATTTGGCTGCGGTATATTACTGGTCGATGTTCTTAATGAAGTCCACTTCATGGGCTTTAAATTGGGATTCTGGTTTGCACAACAAGGTGCCATGTATGTGTTTGTTGCACTGATTTTTGTGTATGTAGCGAAAGCGAATGCTTTAGATAAAAAATATAACGTACACGAAGACTGAGGAATAAATCATGGATGTTCAAACTTTAACTTATATTATCGTGGGCTTGACGTTTGCCCTGTACATCGGTATCGCAATATGGTCTCGTGCTGGCTCAACTAAAGAGTTTTATGTCGCTGGTGGCGGCGTGCCGCCAGTTATGAACGGTATGGCAACAGCGGCGGATTGGATGTCCGCGGCATCATTTATATCACTTGCCGGTATTGTTTCATTTACTGGTTATGATGGTTCTGTCTATTTAATGGGCTGGACCGGTGGTTATGTTCTGCTAGCGCTTTGCATGGCTCCATACTTACGTAAGTTCGGTAAATTTACTGTGCCAGACTTTATTGGTGATCGCTATTACTCACAAGCTGCGCGAACTGTTGCAGTCGTGTGTGCGATTTTCATCTGTTTCACCTACATCGCCGGTCAAATGCGTGGTGTTGGGGTGGTATTCTCCCGTTTCTTAGAAGTCGAAGTTGAAACTGGGGTTTATATCGGTATGGCAGTGGTGTTCTTTTATGCTGTTTTAGGCGGTATGAAAGGGATTACTTACACTCAGGTTGCGCAGTATTGTGTGCTTATTTTTGCCTTTATGGTACCAGCCATTTTCATCTCGGTAATGATGACAGGTCATGTGTTACCGCAAATTGGCTTTGGTGCAGAACTTGTTGATGCAGCAGGTAATGGAACAGGAGTTTACCTGTTAGATAAGCTTGATGGCTTGTCGGCAGAACTTGGCTTCTCTCAATATACAGAAGGCTCAAAGAGCATGATTGATGTGTTCTTTATTACTGGTGCCTTGATGTTTGGTACCGCTGGTTTACCCCATGTCATCGTGCGTTTCTTTACAGTGCCTAGAGTAAAAGATGCGCGTGTATCAGCAGGTTGGGCATTAGTATTTATTGCTATTATGTATACCACAATTCCAGCATTGGCAGCTTTCTCTCGTGTAAATATGATTGAAACCATTAATGGCCCAGAAAAAACCGGTGTTGCTTATGAAACAGCGCCTGAATGGATTAAAAACTGGGAAAAAACTGGCTTAATTACTTGGGATGATAAAAATGCTGATGGCAATATCTATTATGCTAAAGGCGATACCAATGAAATGAAAATTGACCGCGATATCATGGTATTAGCAACGCCTGAAATTGCATCTCTGCCAGCATGGGTCATAGCATTGGTCGCTGCTGGTGGTCTTGCGGCGGCACTGTCTACATCTGCGGGTTTATTATTAGTTATTTCTACCTCGGTATCCCATGATTTATTGAAGAAAAACTTCATGCCAGATATCTCAGATAAGAAAGAGCTTTTATTTGCGCGAATTGCCGCGGCGCTAGGTATTGTCATGGCGGGTTACTTTGGTATTAACCCACCAGGCTTTGTGGCCGCGGTTGTTGCGATTGCATTTGGTCTAGCTGCCTCGTCATTGTTTCCTGCCATTGTTATGGGGATCTTTTCAAGAACCGTTAACAAAGAAGGTGCGATTTCAGGGATGGTTTTAGGTTTACTATTTACTGCAAGCTATATCGTGTACTTTAAGTTTGTTAACCCAAGTGCCAATAGCAGTGAAAACTGGTTCCTAGGTATTTCGCCTGAAGGTATTGGTATGCTAGGTATGATGATTAACTTTGGTGTTGCATTTGCTGTT
This sequence comes from Shewanella sp. 5_MG-2023, assembly GCF_030547465.1. NCBI lineage: Bacteria > Pseudomonadati > Pseudomonadota > Gammaproteobacteria > Alteromonadales > Shewanellaceae > Shewanella > Shewanella sp. 5_MG-2023. The sequence continues at coordinate 11,559 of NZ_JAUORC010000007.1, read as the reverse complement.
AGCAAAGTCACTGCAGCGGTACCTGCTGACGTGGTTGCTATGGTTGAGTCAATTCGATTCCCGAAAGGCTCAGGTGAAGCGCACGACCATTAAGATTCATACAATATGAATTTTAAAATGTGAGTATTTAACTCTCGGATAAAAAAGCGCTTCGGCGCTTTTTTTATTGGTGACAGTGTTCAATTCTTTATGAACAAATGCTGTTAGCAAGTGTTTAATATTAGTGAGTTAAATATTGCCACTTATGGCCATTGGTCGAATATCAGCCTCAATATAATTTACGTATATTAAATTAATAAGACAGAAAATGATTTGGCAGTAAGTAAGAGGCCCGCGATGAAAGATGCCAGTGAACTGCAACCCATTGTTCAATTTATTAAAGAGTTAGTACCATTTGATAGTCTTTCAGAGACAAATTTAACGCGCTGCTGCAAGCAAATCACCATTGGTTATTACAGTAAAGCATCGGCTGTAGTGCCCTTAGATGTTAGTCATCCACAACTTTATATTGTTCGCTCTGGCGCATTTGAAGTAAGAGACAATCAAGGTGAGTTATTAGATAGGTTGGGCGAAGGAGACTACTTTGGTTTTCCGTCTTTGCTATCTGGTGAAAAAGTCAGTAACCAAGTGCAGATTTTAGAAGACAGTTTGGTGTATCACTTAGATCCCGAAACCTTTGATTTTTTGCGTAGTGAAAGCCGCAGCTTCGATCGCTTTTTTAATCGTGCCTTTGCCAGAAGAATGCGTCATCAAGCTAGATTTAAAGCAAAAGACTTAACCACAACCAATCGTATCAATAGTTTAATGTCTGCCGATCCTCTAATTATAAATTGTAATGCCAGTGTCAGTGAAGCGGCGAAAAAAATGCGTTTAGCCAGAGTGTCATCAGTGCTAGTGATGGATAATCAGCAATTGATTGGTATTCTTACCGATCGAGATTTACGTAATCGAGTGCTTGCTGAAGGCTTTGATGGCAATTTGCCGGTTCATCAAGCGATGACTCCCAATCCCACCAAACTTGAAGCTAACGCCTTAGTATTTGAAGCAATGCTGTTGATGAGTGAACATGGCATTCATCACTTACCCATTATGGAACAAGAAAATGTGGTGGGGATATTAACCAGTACTGATATTTTACGCGGCCAGAGTTCACAGCCCTTGTTATTAATCGGCGAAATCGAGCGGCAAACCAATATCGATAGCCTGATCAATGTCAGTAAACAAATTCCGGTATTACTGCAAAATCTAATCAGTGCAGATGCCCGAGCTGAAGAAGTGGGCAGGGTATTAACCTCGGTTACTGATGCATTAACCCGGCGATTAATTATTTTAAATCAGCAAATTTTAGGTGAAGCGCCAATGGCCTTTTGCTGGTTAGCGTTTGGCTCACAAGGCAGGCAAGATCAAGCGGCCTGTTCAGATCAAGATAACGGTATTTTGCTGGCCCATGAGCCTGATGAGCATGCAAAAGGCTATTTTGACGCCTTAACCCATGCGGTTTGTAAAGGGCTGGATCAATGCGGCTATATATATTGTCCCGGGGATATTATGGCGCAAAACCCCAAATGGCGTTTGTCACTGTCCCAATGGCAACAACACTTTGAAAAATGGGTGCTATCACCCGAACCTAAAGCCTTAATGCATGCCAGTATCTTTTTTGATATGCGCTCCGTTTATGGGCCGCAGAATTTATTTGATCAGTTACAACAGCACGTCTTAAGCAACACCAAAGATAATGATATTTTTCTTGCTGGAATGGCGGGTAACTCACTGGTTGAAACGCCGCCGCTAGGCTTTTTTAGAAAGTTTGTGTTAGAGCGTGACGGCAGTGAAGTAAAAGGTATGGATTTGAAACATAAAGGCGTAGCGTTAATCAACGATATCGCCAGAGTGTATGCTTTAAGTGCAGGTATTACTGAAGTGAATACGCCTAAGCGGATCCGAGCATTGATGGAAGCCAATATCATTAACCGTAAAGATGCCCTTAATCTAGCTGATGCACTAGAGTTTATTGCGCATATGCGGTTATCAAATCAAGGTCAGCAGCATACACAACAACAAGAAGTCACCAATTACTTAAAACCGCAGCAAATGTCATCGTTATTGCGACATCAACTCAGGGATGCTTTTAAAGTGGTTCATGATGCGCAATCTGGCTTAAGAATGAAGTTTATGCGAAGTTATTAATGGTATTTCTATGTGGGTTGGCCTGTGATGTTAATTTAGCTTGTGATGTTAATAGTGTGGAGTAAACAACTTAGTGAATGAGTTATGGCTTAAAACGCGCTTACAGTTAGAACTTCTCGGTCAAAAAGACGAGCTTGCGGCTTACCAGTCGAGCGTTAAGCCATGCCTTAGTGCTACGATTGCGGATCTACCGATTATGGCAATAGATCTAGAAATGACCGGGTTAGATCCTCATAACGACCAAATAATCAGTATTGGTATCGTGCCGATTGAGCATGGCGCCATTCCGTTATCAAAAGCCCTGCAAGTGATGGTGACAATCGATGGAAGTGTAGGACAGAGCGCAGCTGTGCACGGGATTATCGATAATCATTTAACAGAAGCGTTATCACTAACACAAGCCATGGCCTGGTTGCTTGCACAAACTCAAGGCTCAATTTTATTAGCTCATCATGCACCAATGGACATTAGTTTTATCCAAAGCCATTTAGAAAAAGTCTATAAAAGAAGCATTAAATTGCCTTTTATTGATACCTTAGCGATAGAAAAACAACGACTTTTACGCCAACATGATGTGCTGCAAGAAGGTAGTTTACGACTGGATGCTTGTCGAAAACGATACGGTCTGCCGACTTATTATGGCCATGATGCCCTCACAGATGCACTAGCGTGCGCCGAATTGTTTGTGGCACAAATAGCCTCTATTGGCGACAGTAAAACCATGAAGGCGGCGCAATTTATTAGTATATAAAGGCAGTAGCCTGAACTTAATCAAATCAGTTTAAATCCAGTAAATAGATATAAAAAAACCAGCACAAGGCTGGTTTAATGGTTTAGCAAGCTGAGTTTACTTTGATTTGTTCATGAAGAAATCAACAGCTGGCTTGATAAGCTCTAAGGCAGTGACTTCACAAGGTGGAAGCTCGGCTGTAGGTGGGTTAATCGGTGTAGTACGCTCACCCCATTTAACTAATGCAGCCGCTGAGGTTAAACCCGCGCCAAAGGCACATGATAAAACAGTTTGACCTGCTTTCAACTTACCTTGTTCAAGAGCATCACAAATCGCAATAGGGATAGTGGCTGCCGAGGTATTGCCATATTTTGCAATATTAACAAAGGCTTTTTCTTTTGGAATTTTCATGCGGCCGATTAAGGTATCAATAATACGTTCATTGGCTTGATGAGGAATAACAAAATCAACGTCTTCTTTATTGATATTGCACTTTTCAAGCACTTTAGTGCTTAGACCGCCCATGCCATGAATCGCGCGTTTAAACACTTCTTGGCCATTTAGATGAATGAAGAAATCTAAAGAAGATGAATCAAAGCGATCCATTTTGGTACCAAAACCAGAGGCTAAAATATCACGCGCAGCAGGGTCATTATTTAACTCGTAACCTAAAACACCGCCTGGTTGGTCGCTTACTTCTAATACCACCGCGCCGGCGCCATCACCAAATAATACGGCCGTTTCACGGCGAGACCAATCAAGGTAAAAAGACAAACGCTCTGCACCAATAACCAACACTTTTTTATTTTGACCACTTTTGATCATTGAACTACCAAGACCAAGACCGTATAAGAAGCCACTACAGGCCGCGTTGATATCAAACGCGCCGCAAGTTGCACCAATATTGGCTTGCACCGTTGAAGCAATGTTTGGAATTAAAGTGTCAGGGCTTGCTGTTGCTAAGATGATTAAGTCAATCTCACTGCCATCAATACCTGCCGCTGATAACGCATTTTGCGCTGCAACGGTTGCAAGTTCTGAGGTATTGACGTGGCTAATACGTCTTTCGCTGATCCCGGTACGAGTTTTAATCCACTCGTCTGACGTTTCCATAAATGTGGCTAAATCGTCATTGGTCAGAGTTGCTGGTGGGACACATTTTCCCCAGCCGGTAATATGAGCATACTGCATGTGGTGATCTCTCAAATAAAAATTAAAAAATAATCTGGTAATAAAATGTCTTCATTTAATAGAGGGACTGTTACTCCCCACTAAACCTACTTTAAATGCTGGACCACAAGTGCCTTAATGGCTTCTGCTGCATGTAAAATATGTAGTTGTAATAATTTGGTCGCTTTGCCGATATCTTTGCGTTTGCACAATTCGAAGAGTTCGCGATGCTCTCGTTCCGCCGTTGGTATTCCACCGGTTAAAAGTAGCTGTAAACGGATATAGCGATCACAGTTATTATTTAAACCATGGACAACTTCGAGAGTATGAGGTCGATTAGCGGCTTCATATAAGCACGTATGGAACTGAATATTGAGTTCGCTCCAAGTTGCAACTGAGTCCTCTTGCTTAAAAGCTGACTCGAGTTTGGCTAGCACCTTGTCAGCCCGCTCAAAATCATCATCTTGTAGATTAGGAATTGCTTTTGCAAGCAAATCACTCTCTATCATAGCGCGTAGCTCAAATAATTCTGTGACCTGCTCAACAGAAAGCATTGTCGCAGTGGCACCTTTATGGGCTTCAAACTTGACTAACCCTTCAGCCTCTAACTGTACTAAAGCCTCACGAACAGGAATACGACTGACATTAAGTTGTGCAGCAATTGCTGACTGTCTAAGCGGTTCACCCGCTTTGATATAGCCAGAAAGTAATTGTTCTCTCAAAACTTCTACTACAGCTTGGGTGCGAGTTTTATGAATTATTGGCGTTATTTGACTCATTACTTCTTATAATTGTCACAAAATATCTACGGAAGGGTAACCTTTACTGGCGTTATTATAAAGTATCGATGTAAAAAATCTTCCTTTTATAATACATGTGCATATTTAACTAAGTAGTGGGATAATCACTGTAATTGAAATTTTAGGAGTAGTACCGTGAATAAAGCCATTTTTTTAGACCGTGACGGCGTTATCAATATCGATAAAGGCTATGTGCACTTGGTTGATGACTTTGAATACATTGAAGGTGTGTTTGAAGCATGCTTAGCATTTAAAAAAATGGGCTACATGGTCGTGGTGGTGACAAACCAATCTGGTATTGCTCGCGGTATGTATAGTGAAGATGATTTTCACCATTTAACAGAATGGATGGATTGGAACTTTGCTGATAAAGGTGTGGAGTTGGACGGTATCTATTATTGCCCCCATCATCCAGAAAAAGGCCTTGGGGATTACAAACAAGATTGTGATTGCCGCAAACCTAAACCCGGTATGCTTAATAGTGCTGCAGAATTTTTAAAAATTGATATGAGTCAATCTATCATGGTGGGTGATAAAGCCGATGATATGCGCGCTGCTAAAGCGGCAGGCATTAATACCGCTATATTGGTACGAAGCGGCAAAGTTGTCGATGAAGCAGGAATTGAGCTTGCGACAGTAGTTGTAGATAGCATTGCGGATGTAGCATCATTTATACAAAATAACACTTAAACCAGCTTGTAAAAGCCCTTGTTTCTTTTGTGTTTCTTTTGTGTTTTTTTTGGGTAATTTGTTGATTTTTTTGAAGTGGGCGGTTTAAATATTGATGGTGTAAGTGTAACATCTTCCTATGTTTAATAGGGATATGAGAACTAGCATGGCTTTAAGTCGTCGCCATTTATTATCAAATTTACCATTTATTATTGGCTTCAGTGGGCATCGAGATATATTTCATGCGGATGAATCCATAGATTGTAATAAAAATATAAAAGAACAAGTTCGCTCGGTGATATTGCATTGGTTTAATCATCTAAATCCAACATCACATCATAACGCTTCAAATGAAATTACTACTCCAATCTGGATTTTAACCGGACTGGCGGAAGGCGCAGACTTACTCGCCATTGAAGTAGCTTTAGAGCTACAGACTGAGCTAGGTAATGATGCTATTCGTGTCATTGGTTGTTTACCTATGCCGCTGGAAAATTTCAAACAGGATTTCGAGTTTGAGTCTGATAATAGCTTAATATCGATTGAGCAATTCAACTTTCTTGTAAATGAGTTAAGACAGCCTTATAACGAGCTGATAGAAGTAAAACATGCTTTAACTGATGACGAAATGCATCAGGCTGTAAATGATGTTAACTATGGTAGCCTTAGGAATAGTTTATATCTTAATCAAGGTCTTTTTATTGCAAAGTATTGCAATGTATTAGTTGCATTGTGGGATGGAAAAAAAGCACAAGGCACAGGCGGTACTGCTGACATTGTCCGATACAAGTTGGGCTTTGATATCCAATGGCCATCAGGTACGGAACACTCAGCACTACAAGCAATATCAGAGTTTGACGGTCAGACGGCCGGACTTGTGCACCATTTGCCTACAGTACGCTTAAAAAACACTTCCGTTCAGAATGAAAATCAAAGTGTAATAATTGATACCCTAAGTGCAGATGATCAGGTATTGATTAATTATGAACCTCCCATTGGTAAATTATATTCCTATCATTATGAACAAAATGGTCAGCAAAGTGAGTTGACTTGCTTTATTTCAAAAGAATTCAATACGTTAGTTAATGAGCTGAAGTATTTTAATGAGTTTAGTGCTAACAAACTGTCAGAAATAACTGAACCTACCTATAAGTCACCACATAAATCAGGTTTATCTGTGTCTCAGCCAATCTTCGAAGCTGCCGACAACATCGCTCTTAAAGCTCAAACGAGTTATCGCAGTCTCGTTAAGTGGTTTTTTATATTCGCAATACCTGGTTTTGCTTGTTATGAAATCGCGGGTAATTTCGTTAATTCAATTACGGGTTCAACAATCATATCTGTCACATTATTGGCTATTGTTGCTTGTTCGCTAATTGTAACATTCGCAGCTAAACGAAACTTAAAATGGAAATATCAATTAGCTCGCGGAGTCGCTGAAGGCATCAGGATCAGAGGCTTTTTAAATCTTTCTAATATAACTCCGGCTGCAACTTCAATTATTCCGAGACGCTTTCGCAGTTTTTATCCATTATTTAATCATGCTATTTCAGTTGCTGAACTGGATTGGTGGCGCCAAAATGAAGTCGCTACTATGGATGAAATTAATGTCGGTTGGTTAGAAGATCAGCGCCTGTTTTTAAATTCTAAATTACAGCTTAACGCAAGCTCATTAAATGACATTTTGTATAAACGTCCTTTATACGCCAGCAGGTTATTTTCACAGGCAGCAAAAACCTGTTTTAGAGTATCAATTATTTTAGGAGCACTGCTCTTATTATCAATGATTAGTCAACAAGTACTGAAAGTAAATTTGTTCAATGAATCAAACAACTGGTTAATGTTAACTCTACAATACAGTTTAATGACAAGTGGCTTATTTGCTTTATGGAATGAACTTTGTGGTTATGAAGAAACGGCCAAGGGCTATCAAAGTTTATACGAACTTTATTGCCGAGCTCAGTCTTTATTTACTGGCCAAATGTCTCAAGCGAAATCTGTTATGTTGCAAGACTTAGCGAAAGAAGCAATGTTTGAACATGTCAGTTGGTCAAATGCAGAATCAAGTACTGATTTAAAGCAAAAAAAATAATACAAAACAAATAACACAGAAGAATATATTCAATTGGGAACAAGAAGAATGACTCAAGAAATCCAAAAGTATAAAACCCGAACAATAGACGAATTAAAAAAACACAAACAAGTGAAATTAGCTTTTGGTCGTTATCATTTAGAGTGGGATAGCGAAGGTAATTTAACTTGGTTTTGCCAAGAAGAAGATGCAAAGAAAGAAATCAATAGCCATATTGGTAGCATCATTGGCTTAATGGCGTTGGTTAACCAAAAGAATGTATCCCACTTTCTAACCGTAGATGATGCACATACTATATACATTGCCCAAAGCAGAGATGGACGTTTAATTAAACAACTTAACGGCCACGAAGGTCGCATCACTGGTTTACTTGAACTTGTCAATGGTAACTTATTGAGTGTGAGTGATGATGGCACCGTAAAATATTGGGATTTAAAAACCTACAAGTGTATTGCGACATTAGATGTGCATATTAAATCAGTTGACGATATTAAATTTCTTAAAGGGATTGAGCACACATTAATTATAAATGTTGGTAATGATACTCAGCTTTGGTCGCTTAAAGGTGATCTACGCGTTGAATTAAAAGGCCTTAAAGAAGAGATTCGATTCTATGGTCAATTAAAATCTGGTAATTGGCTAGTAAGGCCAATGAAAGGTAATCCAGTTATTTGGTCATCAGATGGCAAGCCGATTTGTAAATTTAAATTTAATTTTTCAGTAAGCAATGGATTTATTGAACTTGAGAATGGCCAGTTGCTAATTAAAGACCAATCAAATGTTTTGCAAATTTGGACTCAGTCAGGGGAACTAGTAGAAAAACATGCAAGTGATAAAGTTATTGCTGAACATTTTGATGACCTTGCAGTAGCTAATTTCGAAACTAATGTCTGGCTGTATCAGCATCGTTCAAGTGATGATTATCCACAAATAACAAATAGCTTTAATTGGTACAACATTGATCCAGATAAAGAAAATTCAGATAAAGAAAAAATAGATAAGCCAAATGAAAATAGCGGCTTTCCTAGATTAGAAAAAGGCGGTACTGTCGAACAGCAGAGGCAAGGCTTAAAACTAAAGCAGGGTTCTGATCAAAGAACTATTTGGGACTTCTTTTTCCGCCCGAATATCCGCAGTATAAAAATGGCTTTACGACAGCAAATTGATACAGCAAGAAGCGCAGAAGAAAATCTAACGAAGCAAAAAGAGCAGGCAGAATTAAAAATAAAAAAACACACGAGTAAACGAAAGTTTGCCAAGTTTGCAGCATTCTTTTTTGCGATACCTACAATATTAATGGGCTTAATAAGTTATTACAGTTATGCCATGCTCGAACCTTCGACGTTAATTACTCATACTGACTCTGCTGTTAACTCAATACTAGGTATGGTTTCCCCAAACGATGCTGGGACTTTTACAATAAACAGTGGGAATATTAGTGAAAGTGCACAACATATCCAAATTGCATTAGCGGGCATAAGTGGCTTTTTATTACTAATGACACTGTCTTGGTTTGGGCGTAATAGAAGCCAAAAAGCAAAACAGCTGGAGAATACCGGTAACTTGCAGCTTATCAATGTAATGATGGAAAACTTTGAAAAGCTAATCAACACAATTAAAAATCATCGAACTAGTATGCTTGAAACTGTTCCTGTGAATAAGAACCCTCGTTTGTTTGCCAGCGCGGATGTACACACCTTGATAGAAAATAAAATAAATAATGAAATTCAACAAATAGCATTACAAAAACTAAAACTTGATGAAAGTGAACTTATTCATAGAGATGGAGGCGCTGTTTTTCAGGATTGGTCGATTATCCAAACTGGTAAGCCAAAGAAAATTAATAGACAAAATGAAGTTTGCGTTCATTTTGATGGCCATGGAAACTTAGTTAGTGCTGTCAGAGTTATTCAATTTATCTTTTTAACAAAAGAACAAGTTAATGTTTTTTATACATATTATGATTTTATTGCAGATAAATTCATAAGAGAAGGGGAAACTGGCTTATCTCTTTTCTATACAGACATCAGTACTGTTATTCGCACCAATGTAGAAAGTAAATTGTTTAAACAGGATCTATCAAATACTGAAATTACGCTTTCGTTAAATAGTGGTAAGAACATTAGTTTAGTCATTCTTAAAGAAGAAAGTGTAAATGCACTATCCAGCGAATTGGTCTCTAATGAAGATGAAGCCGAAGTAATAGAAGAAGTGGATGATGAAGCTTCTTTAGAGCTTGTTCGAACATTACTAGAACAGGAAGAAGCTGAGATAGATACCCAGTTTGAAATAGATCTTCAAACTGCGAAAGAAGATAAAAACGATGAATTAGTTAACCAACTATCTAGAGCACAAGAGCAACTTGTTAATTATGTACAAAAGCAACAAGTGGTTGTTGATAATTATAACTCTGATGAAAGTGTATCTAACATTTCAAAAGATAATCTTGCAGATTTAACATACAGTAATATTAAAACTCAAATTGAAGCTAAGAAAAGTGAAGCTAGAGTGGCTTAATTAACCAAGATTATCATTAATAGAAGAAGTAAAATCAGATGAAAAAAATATTTGTTAGTTACAGCACTAAAGATAATGATGCAGCAAATAAAATTGTTGAAGGTATTAAGCTTGCTGGCCACGATGTATGGTTTGCACCAGATAAAATACTTGGTGGAGATAATTACGCTGAAAATATTGAGCAAGGTATAGAGCAAAGCGAACTGTTTGTGTTGTTAGCCTCTAAACATGCTATCGGAAATAAAGAGTTGAAACTTGAGGGCTCTGAAGAAGTCGCCAATGAAATTCAGCTTGCCAAAAAACATGGTTTGAAAATAGTACCCTTGAAACTGGATAACAGTTTAATTGTAGGAGCATCTGGTGGTAATAATTATCACTTTATTCGCAAACAATGGATAGATGTTGCCGCAGCTTTGGAAAGTGGTGATTTTGATTCGGTAGTGGAACAGATCGTTACCACAGCAGACTCTTTAACATCTAAAAGTATTGACGAAGCTTATATAGAAGAGGCAGAGCTTGCATTACTTGTCGGGGATACTCAACAAGCAATGGATGTTATGGCATTACATAGCTTTTCAAAGAGCAATAGAAGCAGAGCAGAATTTGTTAAGCTTTTAGCCAAATTGCTAAAGTCAGGAGTTAAAGGTTTAGATATCGATAAAGCGAATACGATAGCGACAACCTTACAGCGACTTCGAGATAGCGATATTAAACCAAGTGCTACCTACTTGCTTGCCGTTTTAAATGAGTTCTGTTTCCGGAAAAATGGTTTTAAAACTTCGATTGAGCCTTTCAACTTACTTAAAGACTCAGTAAAGACCCATGAAACAGTACCATTAAAGTACCGAGCTATCATTGATAAACTTTTACCACATGAAAGCCAGTTCGCTGTTGAGTGGTTAATGTAAATATAAACCATAGGGCGTTTAAAGTGACTTAAATCACTTTAAACGCCCTGTTTGTTTGTTATTTGTTCGGTTGAGTGCTTTTTTTTAAATTAATTAATAAAAGCCCTTGCGGGATAAAATCATTTCCCTATAATGCGCAACCACTGACACGGAACAAGGCGTCTAACGCTAGTTACCGAGTCCGCTCTTTAACAATTTATCAAGTAATCTGTGTGGACACTCACAGGTGTTGAGTTAATCGAAATTGTCACTTAGGTGGCAATCAAAATTATTATCAATATTTTCTGAATCACGTAAGTGATGAGTGTTCATAGCAATATGTAACAAACAGGATGTAGATTCTTCCGAGTCTGCATAATGTAATCAGAATTCATTGAGCCGAAACGAAGCTTTTATTTATAAGAGTGGTTGTTTCAACAAAACTTTAATTGAAGAGTTTGATCATGGCTCAGATTGAACGCTGGCGGCAGGCCTAACACATGCAAG
>NZ_JAUORC010000069.1:0-2231 GCF_030547465.1 Shewanella sp. 5_MG-2023 | reverse complement strand
ACAACGATTAAGTTTCCTTGTGAAACTCATTTGGGTTGTATGGTTAAGTGACTAAGCGTATACGGTGGATGCCTTGGCAGTCAGAGGCGATGAAGGACGTAGTAACTTGCGAAAAGCGTTGGCGAGCTAGTAACAAGCATTTGAGCTAACGATGTCCGAATGGGGAAACCCGGCCACATAAGTGGTCATCATAACGTGAATACATAGCGTTATGAGGCGAACCTGGGGAACTGAAACATCTAAGTACCCAGAGGAAAAGAAATCAACCGAGATTCCCCTAGTAGCGGCGAGCGAACGGGGATTAGCCCTTAAGTCTATGGGGTGTTAGTGGAATGAGTTGGAAAGCTCAACGGTACAGGGTGATAGTCCCGTACATGAAAACTAACCATAGATGAAAACGAGTAAGGCGGGACACGTGACATCCTGTTTGAATATGGGGGGACCATCCTCCAAGGCTAAATACTCCTGACTGACCGATAGTGAACCAGTACCGTGAGGGAAAGGCGAAAAGAACCCCTGTGAGGGGAGTGAAATAGAACCTGAAACCGTGTACGTACAAGCAGTGGGAGCGGTTCTTGAGACCGTGACTGCGTACCTTTTGTATAATGGGTCAGCGACTTACGTTTTGTAGCGAGGTTAAGCGAATAGCGGAGCCGTAGGGAAACCGAGTGTTAACTGCGCGTTTAGTTGCAAGGCGTAGACCCGAAACCGAGTGATCTAGCCATGGGCAGGTTGAAGGTTGAGTAACATCAACTGGAGGACCGAACCGACTAATGTTGAAAAATTAGCGGATGACTTGTGGCTGGGGGTGAAAGGCCAATCAAACTCGGAGATATCTGGTTCTCCTCGAAAGCTATTTAGGTAGCGCCTCGAGCGAATACCACTGGGGGTAGAGCACTGTTAAGGCTAGGGGGTCATCCCGACTTACCAACCCTTTGCAAACTCCGAATACCAGTGAGTACTACTCGGGAGACAGACGGCGGGTGCTAACGTCCGTCGTCAAAAGGGAAACAACCCAGACCATCAGCTAAGGTCCCAAAGTTATTGCTAAGTGGGAAACGATGTGGGAAGGCTTAGACAGCTAGGATGTTGGCTTAGAAGCAGCCATCATTTAAAGAAAGCGTAATAGCTCACTAGTCGAGTCGGCCTGCGCGGAAGATTTAACGGGGCTAAGCAATACACCGAAGCTATGGGTTTGCTCTTAGGAGCAAGCGGTAGAGGAGCGTTCTGTAAGCGGTTGAAGGTGAAGGGGTAACCCACACTGGACGTATCAGAAGTGCGAATGCTGACATGAGTAACGATAAAGGGAGTGAAAAACTCCCTCGCCGAAAGACCAAGGGTTCCTGTCCAACGTTAATCGGGGCAGGGTGAGTCGACCCCTAAGGCGAGGCCGAAAGGCGTAGTCGATGGGAAACGGGTCAATATTCCCGTACTTCTGCTAACTGCGATGGAGAGACGGAGAAGGCTAGGCTAGCGCGGCGTTGGTAGTCCGCGTTTAAGGTTGTAGGCTGTAAACTTAGGCAAATCCGGGTTTACATTAGGCTGAGAGCTGATGACGAGTCACTAAGGTGATGAAGTAGTTGATGCCATGCTTCCAGGAAAATCTTCTAAGCTTCAGGTTAGTAGGAATCGTACCCCAAACCGACACAGGTGGTCGGGTAGAGAATACCAAGGCGCTTGAGAGAACTCGGCTGAAGGAACTAGGCAAAATGGTACCGTAACTTCGGGAGAAGGTACGCTGCTGTTGGTGATGGGACTTGCTCCCTAAGCTGACGGCAGTCGCAGATACCAGGTGGCTGCAACTGTTTATCAAAAACACAGTACTGTGCAAAATCGCAAGATGACGTATACGGTATGACGCCTGCCCGGTGCTTGAAGGTTAATTGATTGGGTTATCTTCGGAGAAGCTCATGATCGAAGCCCAAGTAAACGGCGGCCGTAACTATAACGGTCCTAAGGTAGCGAAATTCCTTGTCGGGTAAGTTCCGACCTGCACGAATGGCGTAATGATGGCCACGCTGTCTCCAGCCGAGACTCAGTGAAGTTGAAATTGCGGTGAAGATGCCGTATACCCGCGGCTAGACGGAAAGACCCCGTGAACCTTTACTATAGCTTGGCACTGAACATTGAACCTACATGTGTAGGATAGGTGGGAGACTTTGAAGCTTCGTCGCTAGATGGAGTGGAGTCAATCTTGAAATACCACCCTTGTAGTTTTGATGTTCTAACCG
>NZ_JAUORC010000068.1:0-2290 GCF_030547465.1 Shewanella sp. 5_MG-2023 | reverse complement strand
TTCTAATATAACGAAGACCTATAAGTAACACTTTAGAAGGCTATTAAAGTGAAACCGCCGTGCTCTTAATAAAAATAACGCGGTGCCCTAGGCATCTCTTCTTTAATCGAAGGGGACCCGGACTGCATTAAACTCTGCAAAGAGTGAATAACTCATTAAGTTCTGTAGGCTAAAACTTAACGCTTGAATTGTTGTAAAATTGGTGGAGCTACACGGGATCGAACCGTGGACCTCTTCGCTGCCAGCGAAGCGCTCTCCCAGCTGAGCTATAGCCCCTCAACTTTACAAATTGCATTTGGACATGCTGCGATAAATAATCACATCGTGTCTCAAGTACGGGGCGCATTCTATGCAGCCTGCCCAAAAGTGTCAACTCGTTTTTTAAGAATTTATTCTAGCTGCTACAAAATCAATCGCTTTGGATATTCTTTGTTCGCAACGAGCCTTTCCAATGAGAAATAAGGTTAAATCTACAGCAGGTGACATTCCGGCGCCTGTAACAGCGACACGTAAAGGCATTCCAACTTTACCCATTCCTACTTCAAGTTCTGCTGCGGTGTCTTCAATTGCTTGATGAATTGCTTCAACAGACCAATCAGATAGAGCAGAAATTTTTTGTTGGATTAACTTAAGTGGTTCCATTGCAACACCACGCAAGTGCTTTTTCGCTGCATTTTCATCAAAAGCGTCGAAATCTTCATAGAAGTAGCGACTAGATGCGGCTAACTCTTTTAAGGTTTTCGCTCTTTCTGCAAGTGCTGTGACAACTTCAGCTAAAGCAGGGCCGTTTGTGGTATCAATTTTTTGGTCATCCATATGCCATTGAAGGTGGCCTGCAACATATTCTGGTGCCGACTCTTTAATGTAGTGCTGGTTTAGCCAATTTAATTTGTCAGTATTGAATGCAGAAGCTGCTTTGTTGATGTCATCTAATTTAAATAATGAAATCATTTCATCAATTGAGAATACTTCTTGATCGCCATGTGACCAACCTAAACGAACTAAGTAGTTCAATAGGGCTTCAGGTAAATAGCCATCATCACGGTATTGCATTACGCCAACTGCGCCATGACGTTTTGATAATTTAGCGCCATCGTCGCCTAAAATCATTGATACGTGCGCATATTCAGGAACAGGTGCACCTAATGCTTTTAAAATATTAATTTGGCGAGGGGTGTTATTGATGTGATCTTCACCGCGTACAACACAAGTGATCCCCATGTCCCAGTCATCAACAACTACACAGAAGTTATAAGTTGGCGTGCCTTCAGTTCGGGCAATGATCAAATCATCTAAAGTATCGTTAGCAAATTCGATGCGACCACGAACATGATCATCAAATACCACACTACCTTCTGTAGGGTTTTTGAAACGAATAACAAACGGCTCGTCAGTTTCACGTGGCGCTAAGTTACGACAATGGCCATCATATTTTTGAGACTCACCATTAGCAGCTTGTTCTTCACGCATTGCTTCAATACGCTCACGTGAGCAGTAACACTTATATGCACTGCCTTGTTCTAGCATTTGAGCAATGATTTCATTGTAACGATCAAAGCGCTTGGTTTGGTAATACGGGCCTTCATCCCAAGTTAAGCCTAACCACTCCATACCTTCTAAGATCGCAGCGCAAGCTTCAGGTGTTGAACGTTCAATATCTGTATCTTCTACACGTAAAACAAACTCACCTTGGTTCGCACGAGCATATAGCCAAGAATAAAGTGCTGTACGAGCACCACCTACATGTAAAAAGCCTGTTGGGCTTGGAGCAAAACGCGTCTTAGTTGTCATAATGGGACACTGACCTATTTCTGAAAACGTCTATATAAAGACAGATATAATAAAGTGGCCGATATTCTATACCCAAACCACCACATTATGCGAGTTCCACTCTTGTTATTTTCATTCTTGTGGAGCAGGCATTCACTATAGTCAACGTCATCTAATATTGCGCAATCAATTTAAGTTTGAATATAAAGGTTAGTAGTAGTCTACTAACTAACAGGTATTAGTGGAGGCAGAAAGAATATAATAGGGGGCTTATCAATAGTGAGATGTTATTTATTCGCCAAAATCTGGTTGATGTCAGCAAAAGGCGGTCTAATGCGTCTAACAATCAACCAAGACGGCTGTTTTTAGCGCGCCTGAACTTTTTTAATCAAAAAGTCGTTGACAGTATTTCGTTGCTCCCTATAATACGGCCCCACACAGCGAGGTCGATTAGCTCAGCTGGGAGAGCACCTCCCTTACAAGGAGGGGGTCACTGGTTCGAGCCCAGTATCGACCACCA
>NZ_JAUORC010000067.1:0-2381 GCF_030547465.1 Shewanella sp. 5_MG-2023 | reverse complement strand
TTCTAGGTCTGGCCATCATTAATTACCGAAAATTAAGTAATAACTAAAGCCTAGTAGAGTGTTTAACATTTAGCCAATTAGAATGGGTGGCAATGTTAATTGATTTTTGATATTTAGCCAATTAAAATGGGTGGCAATGTTAATTATTAACAGGGGAAGTTTTTGCTATTGTAATATCAAGTGTTCATTGAGCGCTTGCTGTTACCTCATGAATAAAGATCCAAAGGTCAGGTCTTTAATCTTGAATTTCGACAAATTGTAAGTTTATTTCCTAAGTCGGTATGTGCCCCGAAGCGCCCCCCCACTGTTTTAGTTCCGTTTTAAGCGTCTTGCTGGATTCTCCGACGAAGGTCCCATTTGGACTCTTAGCAACCCGATTCGTCAATCTCTACGACATATTTGGTCATATCAACATTTATATGGTAATAAACACGGCATTTTCTGCTGTAAGTCCCGTCAGACTCCACCCACATATATTCAGCGTAATTGTCCGCACCGTACCAAGAGCTAGGATTACTAGGGTCCTCTAGTTCCCATCTCCCCCCCGAAGCAAGAACTAAGCCTCGCATGCTCCTAGGAGAGGGGTAACCATTAATCATGGTTATTGTGGTACCGTCTATTTCAATATCATCATTGAGTTGCTTACCTTTAATACGCTGCTTGAGATAGGCCATGTCTGCAGCTGCATGTAACGCCCCTGTTAAACCTTCAAACGAAGCTGTACGCGCTGAATCTGTCAGATTAACGAACTTGGGGAGCACCGTTGATGCCAACACCCCTAAAACAACAATCACAATAATCAAGTCTATAAGAGCGAAACCTTTAGAAGGCGCAGTTCGATTCATACATTCACTCCAAAACTCAGTGTTGAACGAAGCCGCTGTGCGGCAGAAAACAAAATACAAACAACACGCATACTTATATTTACATCACTTTTCGGTGATACCTAATAGGAGAATAAGCGATAAACACCTCAGAGCAACAAAACTTTAACCTTTTATATCAACAATATTTGAGCAATCTCACACTACAAGGAAAGCGACCAGACACGATCACTAAAGCGGATTTACCAGTCACCGGCTGCATTAGCGCAGTGATTTTGGCCACTAATTTAGAGGCTTAATAGTAACTTTTCTAAGTCGCTCTGTGCCCCAAAGCGCCTCAGTTAGTAAAAATATTCACGCTCGTTTTTTCCCGATAGCAAGCAATATTTCATGTTAGTATTGAGTTTTTTATATATTCTTGGTAGTAAACAAATTCAACTCAATAGTTTCTTGCTTAAAACGACCAAAAATATCCATCACCTTTTCATATGATTGAGTAAGTGGATTTTTATCTCCAGCTTCTGGGTTTGATTTAGTAAACGTCATTGAATCACCAATCTCCATGGATACAGCATGCTTATCTAGATCCCCCTCCAATTGCATTTCATTGCAATTATCATCGAGTAATTCCCCCTCTAAACTCACATGCATTTTTTCAAATTTAACAATACTGACCTCAGTGGGTACATCTTTACCAACCCTATTTGCAAATTCAACCAATTTTGGCTCTGCTGGCATATACATAACCGCCTCTTGATTAATCGAATCTGTTATTCTCAACACACGGCCTAAAATCTGTCGGTAGTGCATCTCTGTTTTGATATTGGTTAAATGGCAGCAAACTTGAAGCCTTGGAATGTTGGTCCCTTCACTGATCATTCCGACACTAATTATCCATTTCTCATTACTATTGCGATATTGCTTTATAAGCACCATTGGCTCATCTTCACGATAAGTCACCACAATCGCCTGTTGCTTTAAATTATCCGCCAAAATTTGCTGTATTTGTTTTGCATGTTTCACCGAAGACGCGACTATCAGACCACCTGCATCTGGGCTTTCAGCCCTCAGCTCATCTAGCTTTGTATTTGCACTCAGAAGTACATGATCGATCACCCTTTCATTTTCAATAATGTCGGAATGCGGCAGAATTGAGGTAGATAATAAATCAAAAAAACTAGAAAAATGTTTTTTATCTTCTCCTGCCTCAACTGTTATATTGTCATTATCAATGGCAATAATTTGAGGAACACGGCAAACATTATCTGTTATTGCGTTCTCTAGGCCGTAGATATAATCACATTCAATTTCATTTGTAACGCTGCCATATTGAGCCAATACAATTGGAGCAGCGTCAGAGCGCCATGGCGTCCCTGTTAGCGCAATTGAATATTTTGATTTATCCTGAATATTCAATATTATTTGCTCCCCCCCAAGAATTAGCATCTTCTACATTAGATCCGCGACAATGATGAATTTCGCAATTTTGTGGTTTGTGCTGCCATTTCGTACTCACTATTTGCGATCTGATACTAGTTATCCATTTTTACTGGGGTT
>NZ_JAUORC010000066.1:0-2447 GCF_030547465.1 Shewanella sp. 5_MG-2023 | reverse complement strand
AATTTAAATTCACTATCCAGCGCTTGTGTTTCAGTGAGCTGAATGACATTAGAAACCAGTGTGGCTTTATCATCTGTGCCGGCAATGGTGAGCGTGGCGGTTTGTTGCGTACTTCCACCATGGCCATCTTCAACTTGATAAGTGATAGCGATTTGTTGCGACTGACCATTTGCCAAATGATTAAATGCGGGATCAGTGGCATCAACAATTAACGTATGCCCATCAGTATCTAAGGTAATGCCCGTTGGAAGTTGGCTCGACTGAGGTTGACCATCGATGGCATATTCAAGGTGGCTGATGGTTAAAGCGTCGCCCTCTTTATCTGTGGCACCTATTAGCAGATTGAGGGTGTGATGATTATCGGCCCCCTCACTGACACTGTCTGTTAAAGGCGTCACATCAGGGTTGTCGTTAACTGCAGCCAAGTTGGTGGTTGCGCCGGTATGAGTGATACCACCGTGTCTATCGGCAATATCATAGTTAAAGTGGACTGCACCATTATAATTAGGGTCGGGATTAAAGGTAAAACTACCGTCCGAATTTGATACCACACTGCCGTGGTCTGCAGTCAAGTTTTCAACGTGTAACCACCCTCTATCATTAACATCGACATCGATAGTATTGGCGACTAATTGAGCTTGTGTAATATGTATTGAGGTATCTTCTTTCCCTGAAGGTAGCGTCACCTCACCACGTATTACTATCGGTGCATCATTATTACCGTGCACAACTACGGATACACTTTTCGAGACATGACTACCATCAGTAGACACAGCCTCAACTGTAAAGTGCTCCCAATACTCGTCACCGTCTCCTAGTTTTTTCGCTTTGTTCTGGTCAACGTCGTAATGCCATTGTCCATCTGTACTTAGGTGGAACGTACCATATTGACCTCTAATGCCAGTTATTGGTGTTTGTGTCCAACTCACCGTATCGTGAAGGTCAACATCGTGGGCTATTACGCTGCCGGAAACTGAAGCCCCTGTTTGGGCATTTTCTACGACATGACCAAGTTCCGACTTAGAATCGATTACGACCCCATCCTCGGTACCATTCACTTTTACTGTGATCGGAA
Organism: Shewanella sp. 5_MG-2023; assembly: GCF_030547465.1. Taxonomy (NCBI): domain Bacteria; kingdom Pseudomonadati; phylum Pseudomonadota; class Gammaproteobacteria; order Alteromonadales; family Shewanellaceae; genus Shewanella; species Shewanella sp. 5_MG-2023. The sequence continues at coordinate 1,372 of NZ_JAUORC010000066.1, read as the reverse complement.
ATTCAGTGCCGTCAGTGGCTATTAGCTTTATCGATTCCGTGAATGATTCACCTTGTTTTAACTCTTGAACGTGAGCATTACTATTATCACCAATATAGCTCCAACAATGTTCTCCTGTGTGGGGGCCATTTGTGATCGTGTAAAACTGAAATTTCCCATAGGGTGTCGTAACATCTAAGTTACTGCCTAGATCCCATGTGTATTGCTTACCTGCAAACTCGACAGTCACTTGTTGGTTAGAGCTATCTACATCGGTTATTTGCAAAGCTTGCCAATCAACTGCATCCATTATGTTTACGTTCGTACTCATATGCGTTGCAACATCTTCAGTTGCTACGCCATGATCAACGCCACTTATAACTGTTTTGTCATCGACGGCTATAAGCGAGGTGGTTGCGCCGGTGTGGGTCACACCACCGTGTGCATCCTTAACGTCATAGCTAAAATGCACATCGCCGTTATAGTCTTTTTCTGGCGTAAAGGTAAAGGTGCCATCGCCATTAATTAATATCGAACCATGGTCGGCGTGTAGGTTTTCAATGGTTAGTTTACCGGCGTCATTGGCATCCACATCGACGGTATTCGCTAATAGTTGCGCGGTGGTTAAGGTTTGGCGTGTATCTTCACTGCCATTTGCAAGCACCACTTCTGATGAGCAATAAGGTCGGTCATTATCACCATGAATAGTAATAACAATATCGTGGGGTGTACCATCTTTTGATTGGATCGTTATTGTATCAGTTAATGTTTGCCCTTCTCCAAGTTTATCAATTGCTCTGCCTGTTGCATCCTGGCCTATTGATGCGTAATAGCTCCAATCGCCATTTGTTTGTAATATGACCTGACCATAACTTCCGTGATAAACACCTGTTTGAGCGTGGGCTTCACCGCTATCGGCATCGTTGATATTAAGGTGGCCGTCGGTATGGATTTGATCATTCCAAAGCTTGCCAATATTGCCATGTTGATGATCGGGCGAACGATCCCCCACAGAGCTATTAGTGACTGTTCCATCGGCAGCAGTAAAACTATGCCCTTCATGTACATCGCCTGTGCTATCACCGGTAAATGTTGCTGCATCTTGTGAGGCTGTTAAGGTCAGCCCAGCTTGGGTATGCGTGATGCCACCATGCGCGTCTTTGATGTCATAGTTAAATTGCACGGCACCGTTATAATCTTTTCCCGGTGAGAAGGTGAATGTACCATCTTTATTATCGATAACCGTTCCATGATCAGCCACTAAATTTGCAATGGATAATTTGCCAATATCGTTGTCGTCAACATCGCTAGAATTGGCCAGTAGCTGTGCTGGGGTGAGGACTATCTGGGTATCTTCTAAGCCATTCGCTAAACGTACTTCAGCTGATGCAAC
>NZ_JAUORC010000065.1:0-2523 GCF_030547465.1 Shewanella sp. 5_MG-2023 | reverse complement strand
TACCGAAAATTAAGTAATAACTAAAGCCTAGTAGAGTGTTTAACATTTAGCCAACTAGAATGGGTGGCCTTGTTATTTTCGTATTCACTCCCATATATTTACATCAATTTTACGATAGCTATTGTAACCACCGCACAGCAAGGTTTTATTCGAATTAATTGATTATATTCTTTTCGCTAATCGAAAATTACTATACTGTGTTTGTTCATCTGTTTCGTCATCTATATTCAATTAGATATTTGGCTTAGCTCTCGCTACCCAAATAGGACATATAATGACGACCCCTCTGCGCATTCGCTATCACACCATAGAAGTCGGTAACAACGATATCCACCTGTGTACCCTTCGCGATAAACAGCAATTCAGTGACGATGATGACACGGCAAAAGACTTAGGTATTTCTTCAGCGTTATGGCCCATTTTTGGCGTGGTATGGCCTTCAAGTATGGTGCTGGCTAACCATATGCTCGAGTATCAAACTCAAGGTAAACGCATACTAGAAATTGGCTGTGGGATCGGGCTTTCAAGCTTATTACTAAACCAAAGAGCTGACGACATTACTGCCACAGATTATCACCTAGAGGTTGAAGGTTTTCTATTAAGAAATACCCAACTAAATAATGACAAATCGATAAACTTTGAACGAGTCGATTGGGCAGATGATAACAGTGATTTAGGCCAGTTTGATTTAATCATCGGCAGTGATTTATTGTACGAAGATGAACATATTGCCCTACTGGCTTACTTCATTCAGACCCATGCCAATCGCCAATGTGAAATCGTTATCGTCGACCCCGGTCGTGGCCGGAAAAACAAACTCACCACCAAGATGGATGAATATGGCTTTAGTCACAATCACATCAAACCCACTCACACTGATTATTTAGAGCAACAATTCAAAGGCCATATTTTACGATTTACCAGAGAAGTTTAAGAATAGCGGCTGGATAAATAGCTATAACATAATTTCAGATCATAAAAATTACTGCCAAACAACACTACAAGTCGCGAGTAAGTTAACCTTTACTCGGGATCTTCTGTTAGTTTTCTTGTAAATAGTTTATTTGATTTAAATGGCAGAAAAAATAAAGCTAAATAATTATTTCGGTAAACCATCTCTTGTATTAAAAGTGGTAAAGAAACACTTAAAATAAAAGCTACCACTGCAAACACTAGCCCTATCGAATAATTAATATCACCCGAAGATATGAATGTATAAACCTTCCAATGAATCACGTAATGAAAAATAAGGATAAATAAACTCCCAGCCCCTAACTTCTGAAATATGACTTTGAATGCATTATGCTTTACCAGCAACACTGAAATACACATGACTATATAGATTCCACTTATGGCACCTATCGAAGCTGTTATTGCTGCCTCATATATTCTTTTATTTAAATCTGTATACGATTTGGTGAAAAATATAATACAAACGAAAATAAAACAAGCGAAGACAAGCAAATACCGATGAGGAGAAAAACCAATTATTTTATTCCGCATTAAATACCCAGAAATAAAGAATGAGGAGGAAATAAGTAGAATATCAATAGAAAAAGGAAGACCAGGAAGAACACTTACCTTACCAGCAATAGTAATTTCTTTAAGCCAAAAAGTATCAACATACAAACCACCCAAAAGAAGTAGCAGCATTAACACGAACATTTTAATAGGCAGTGGTAATAGATTAAAGTGAGTAAATCGAAACAAAACATAGCTAAAGCAGTAAACAGTAAACAAGTGTGTTAAAAACCACATTTGAACCCACCTCAAGGTCTCTCCATTACCATAAAATATCCCTTGCAATTGCAGCAATAAATTATCATTTTGAAAGATAACATCAATAACAAAAAGCAATAATAGTACGGAGAAATAAGGCTTAAGAAGCGCTTCAGATTTTTTTAGAATAAATAATTTAGGTGGAGTAGAGAAAGAAAAGAAAACACCAGACAAAAAGAAAAAGAGTGGCATTCTAAATAATGACATACTGTCTATTATTTCTGGAAAAAATGACGCTAACTTACTATGCACAAGTGCAACTAAAGTAATAGAAATACCTTTCGCAATATCTATATGCTCTACTCTATTATTCATGCACACCTAATCTGATAATTTAGTATTTGTGTGTAAAGAAGATACTTAGGCATGAATAACCTATTTGAACTTCACTGACGACACATTGAGTATAGTTTATGCATCAGGGCTATGCCGTCATACTAAAGATTATCAGTTAAAAAATACAATTAACCACTTGTTATCAATATGATTTTATGTGTTTTTATATTTTCACTTTCAAATTTTAGCTATTATTAATAATAATTTTGAGCAATTACAAAGCCACCCATTATTTCAATTACAAAGCCACCCATTATTTAGATACAATTACAAAGCCACCCATTATTTAGAAGTTATAACATAACGCCATTCGTTTTAAGTTGCTAACACTTACATCCATTAACTGATGGGATTATTCCTGCCAAAGGACTAAATACTTCATCATTAATCACCAAAAATAACTCATAA
>NZ_JAUORC010000064.1:0-2719 GCF_030547465.1 Shewanella sp. 5_MG-2023 | reverse complement strand
GGTGATATTAGATTATTGAGGGTAAATACAAATGACTAAACCTCGAGAGATATCCATTTCAAACACGTTTTGGGGCAGAAACGACTTAGTCGCCCTAACCCACTTTTGGACATTTCCGAGTTACTAATTAATGTAATCTTGAAAAATTTACGATAAGTTTTCTATTCTAAGAGTGCGTTCAACTGCAAATCAGTGGCCAGATTCACTATGCCACTACAAACCATTAGATAACTAAAACATTTGAAGTATAAACATGTTCTTCCCCTAACTAATTTTTGGAAATAAATGATTTAGGCGGGTAGCATAATAAAGAACTCATGAGATTAAAATGAAAATATTTTTGCAGCTATTTTATTTAGACAGAGTTTGAATATTCACCATATATCCAAGTTTACTTTGAAACTGACCACGCATATAAAGCATCAGCAGAGTCACTCAACCAGCGTTATCAATTTACTGATGCAGAAGCTGACCAAAGCATTGATTAAAAATAAATGTAATTAGCTACTTGCGGTATTAACCACTGTAGGGTAATTTTGCATTAGACAAATGGAATACAACTGTCAATGAACCAAAAATCAGGGACGAAGCAAGCATCTTAGACTCATGTATGAGCTACTATTTTACCTGCACACTAATCATTATTTGTAATCCCTATCTTAAATATCACCAAGCAATTCATTCCATTAAATACTTAATTTAATTAAAAGGTTATCAATGGAACCGCTATACCTAAAACTCAAATCGGACTTAAACAACTTCTTTCAAGATCCTAATTACCTCGCCTTTTACCAGCGATTCAAAGCCGTAACTTATCTGGATGGGTATGTCGATTTTGATGAAAATCGTAAATCAGGTATTTTGCAATGGCTACTCTCCCCTCGTGAGGGGCACCTACAGCAAGACTATTTTATCAAGGCATTACTCGCAGCTTATTATCGCAATTCTACACCTGAACAGGTAGCAGGCCTACCACAAGCATATGAGTTATCAGTAAAAAGCTTTAAGCAAGTTACCTTGATGCAAGAATTGGTGATCACCAACAACAAAAGAATTGATTTACTGCTCGCAGATGCAGCAACAAAAACCCTCATTTTGATTGAACGTAAAGACGGCAGCAAAGCGCATACAGGTCAGCTCCCTGCTTATTTTGACTGGGCTGAAACCCACTACCCGAATTGGCAGCGTTATTATATTTTATCTGACAGCCACAAACAAAATCATGGCGAGCAAATGCACCATGCATTTGTACAGTTAGATGATGAGTGGATAGTTACCGCAATTAAAAGGCTACTAGAATTAGAAGCATTACCTGCTAGACAAGAAGGCATATTAAAAGACATTCAAGCCTATGTGTTTGGTGAGTGGGATGAACAGACTGAAAAATCAGATAAAGACCTCACTAAATATGCGAAATTATTGGCACACAACCATGCCTCACTACTAGAAACATTAGCCAATGAATCAGTAACGGTAAACGGTAAGAAAATCAGATTAATCGATGTCTCTCCTGCAACTTATTTCAACACTATCGCCTTAGAACAAAATATTCACAATGATAGTGAGCTCAATGAACTTTTACTCATTCTACAAGCCTCCCATGATGTATTAGATTGCGTCCAAGACTATTCCTCCTTTGAGCATTTAGCCGATGAAATCAAGCGTATTTACCCTGAAATAACCATTGAAGTCAATTCAGAGAGTGTCTACTTCTTATTGAGCCGACATTACACTAGTAACAATGAAGTTGACTTCATGCCTTATTACTTCGATCTAGTAAAACACACCGACAAAGAAACTAATGCTGATTACTACACTATCAACTGGGTAACGCAAAGATACTGCAATGAAGCTGACGTAAAATATGCCGAGGCTTTTGCCGAAAAGGCACAAATGAAAGTTAGATCAAATTGGCAAAGCAAGACTATAGAAAAGATCAATAAGGACGATGGCATTGATAAGTTAGACATCACCCCTAACTCCCGCATCCGAATAGAAATTGATAAATTCTTAAAACTCGCCAGAAGCATATAAACCAAGTATCAACATAGTGCTGAGTACAACTGAGCACTGTATTAATTAAAGGTATGTTATTTCACTAACTCATGTTAAGAGTAAGCGTCCGGTGAACTACGCCTTGCTTAGATTAACGCGCCAGGGTAAAAGGCTATTGAGGACGCAATTAGGGTGAGATACTTGTTCTAAACAGTGTTCAATGTAATCGAATGGCGTTAGCCCATTGGCTTTGGCCGTTTCTATTATGCTGTACAAAATAGCACTGGCCTTTGCACCACGATGATTGTGGTTAAACAGCCAATTCTTACGCCCTATCACAAATGGTTTTACTGCGCGTTCTGCACGGTTGTTGTCTATATTGAGTCGGCTGTCTTCTACGTAACGACTGAGCTTTGACCATTGATTGAGACTGTAGTGTATGGCTTGGCCCAGGGCGCTTTGCTTTGACACTTGCTCCGCTGATTTATCCAGCCATTGCTTAAATAGTGCCAGTTGGGCACGTGAGTGCGTGCGCCTAAAATACAGTCGCTCTTCAAGACTGAGTGATTGTATTTTCGTTTCAATTCGGTACAGCCTGGCTATCATGCTCAATGCCATATCTGCCTTGCTGACTTTGCCTGTTTGGCTAAATACATAGCCACCCATTATTTTGAAGTTATAACATAACGCCTTTCATTTTGAGTTGCCAACACCAACATTCATT
>NZ_JAUORC010000063.1:0-2719 GCF_030547465.1 Shewanella sp. 5_MG-2023 | reverse complement strand
AGGTGCAGCTAACTGTCAGCGCTGGTTGTGCGCTTAATACACCATTTCTTAATTTCAAATAAAAGCATTTTCCACTTGATAGATATCAAGCTTTTTTGCTGTGTTGAATTTAGTTTATGAGTTATTTTTGGTGATTAATGATGAAGTATTTAGTCCTTTGGCAGGAATAATCCCATCAGTTAATGGATGTAAGTGTTAGCAACTTAAAACGAATGGCGTTATGTTATAACTTCTAAATAATGGGTGGCTTTGTAATTATTGATTTAAATTTTTGACATGAAAAAGCCGCTTAAATTTCTTTAAGCGGCTTATCAAAATTGGTGGCCCCTCCCAGACTCGAACAGGGGACCTGACGATTATGAGTTTTAGCAAAATCGAATATACCCAGCTATCTTCTAGCCTAATCTCCCAGTAGATCACCTACAAAATTTCATAAACTGATACCACTACACTTGTCTAATTTCTTCCTGTTAACATAAATAAAGCGCAAGTAAACTCTTAATACTAGCGCTTTGATTTACGTTGTTTATCGTTATGGGATGTTATGCTTCTTGAGACGTTCTTCCCGTCTCACTTTCGCTCCAATTTGGCGTAGTACCAATTTTTTTTGCCTAATGCTGGTTATTATCAAAATAATTAAAGAGCCAAAGGTAACTCCATAGGCTAACCACACATAGAAGGCGTAGCCGCCCATATTTAAAAATTCAGAAACAGAGTCAAATTCCATTATTTTTCTCCTTGATTCATTGCAAGGTCTTTAACCCAGAGGCGCATGCTATTTCTCGCCAATATTTCATTTTTGAATCTAACTAAGGTTAGTGCACCAATCATCACCCCAAACCCTGTGATGTTAATCAGAAGTGGATAAAGCATATCTGATGACATTGCAGATTCTTCAGTGATTTTTATCGTTGCCGGCTGATGCAAAGAGTTCCACCATTCGACCGAGAATTTAATTATTGGGACATTAATTACTCCGACAATTGCGAGAATACCTGCTGCCCTTGCTGCTAATACTTTATCTTCATAAGAGGCGTAAAGAGCTATTACACCTAAATACAAGAAAAGTTGTACGAGTTCAGAGGTAAGCCTTGCATCCCAGACCCACCAAGTTCCCCACATTGGTTTCCCCCATGCAGAACCTGTAATTAGTGCAATAAAAGTCATAACAGCACCAATTGGAGCAATCGAAGCGGCCGCCCAATCAGCAGTTTTAATTTGCCACACAACACCTATAAATGCGCATGAGGCCATCGCCATATACGCAGCCATAGACATAGAGGCTGCTGGAACATGGATGTAAATGATCCTATAGCTTTCCCCTTGCTGGTAATCAACTGGAGTAAAAAGTAGCCCTTGAATTGTACCAAGTCCGATTAGGATAATTGCTGTAATAGCCAACCAAGGTAGCAGTTTATCAGATAGTTTGTACGCACGTTCAGGATCCGCATATGAGTGAAGCCATTTCCACATAGTTATTTTACTCTCTAATCATGCACTAATTAATGGGAGGGTTTAAAAACCTGACAATTTTACCAATAAACTACTAAAATATTAGCTTAAAAATCAGGAGCGTAAACACAATGATAACAATGTTGATTCTTTCAGCAACAGTTTTCAGGTGAAATTTTGAAAAATAACTAAGACACCCATAATTAATTGTTTATGAGTTATTTTTGGTGATTAATGATGAAGTATTTAGTCCTTTGGCAGGAATAATCCCATCAGTTAATGGATGTAGGTGTTAGCAACTTAAAACGAATGGCGTTATGTTATAACTTCTAAATAATAGGTGGCTTTGTAATTTTTTCTTTAAATTGAACTGAATGCCTTTGATAATTCACTTGCTTTAACTTACCGCGCCCTGTTTATTTGTAAATTAATTTAGGCGACAACTATCCTGACACAGGGGGGCTTGTCAAGAAGGCGAATAAACCTGAGTAATTTAGAGTTTTGGAATAACACTAAAGAGATTGAAGAAATGTAGTATTAAATGACCATCCAAACTTAGCAGCCCTGTATCTGCATCGTGATGCCCTCTACAGAGCTGGTATGTAAGTATTCAACATAACATTGCCCTGCCAGTAAGTTACCTGTTCCATATCCAATTCTGGAAAACCCATTGTCTTCGTATGAATGAAGATCACCATAAGTAGCCGTTCTGCTAGTATTATTTTTAATGACATCTGTTGGCGAGCCAACATCAACAAATGTTTCTATAAAGTACAGATTGGGATTTGTCGCTTCACTTTTGGTTTCAGGGTAGCCACGATACATTTGATAGCTTCCATATTGAGTTTCAAGATTAACATTATCTTCTAGCTTACCGTCAATCTGCGCTTTCATGTGCACTAATCTTAATGCATCTTTCATGCTGCCAAACGCACCTTTAATAACAGCCACTTTTGCATCGGTGCCCAGATCAATAAACTTAGGCGCTGCGATTACTGCAAGGATCCCTAAAATGATAATAACCACAACCAGCTCTATTAAGGTAAATCCGTTATGTTTAATGGTCGGTTTCAGCATTTACGGGCAGCCTTTAGGTTACGAAAAATAATCATGTTACTGGCAAATATCACCATTTAAAATACATAATAGCGCAATATATCAAAAAAAAATAACAAGGCCACCCATTCTAATTGGCTAAATGTTAAACACCCTACTAGGCTTTAGTTATTGCTCATTACTTGGTGATTGAAGATGGCCAGACCTAGAA
>NZ_JAUORC010000062.1:0-3163 GCF_030547465.1 Shewanella sp. 5_MG-2023 | reverse complement strand
AATAAGCTGTTCTTGACCTGCGGTAGACGATTTTTAGCAAAAAAGAAGTGATATTTAAGTCTAACCGAAGGAATAGATAGAGCCAAACGTGATGGAAGAAACGCCTAATTTATGATAGCTTGAAGGCACTTGCTAAGGCTCGTAAAGCAAAGCTTTTAAAGAGACCTGCAATTGACTTCAAGTAAAGCAGCGATGCTTCCCTCACGCCGCAGGGGGCATCAATTAAGCCCCAAGGGCATGGAATATGAACTCACGGATTGAGTATCGATAACCCTCTCTCTCCGAAAGTAAAGAACAAGCCGTTACACGAGACCTTCGGCTCGTGAACTAAATCGTTATATTTTAAGGACAGAATGTGAGCATCTCGCATCCAGAAATTAAGAAACTCTATGGCCTAGCGGCTGGAAGATGCAGTATTTGCAAAATGGACGTTTTCGGTAATGATGTCCATATTGGTGAAATGGCTCATATCATCGCAAAGAGTTTAAAGGGAGCAAGAGGAAATGAGGCACTATCTGGTGGTAGAAACTCATACGATAACTTAATTCTACTCTGTGCTAATCATCATACTGAAGTTGATCAAAATCCAAACTTTTACACTGTTGAAAAGCTTCAATCTATAAAGGCAGAACATGAAAAAACAGTTGCTTCTCTTTTTGATACGCCGAAGGAAAGAGATAATGACTTAAGTTTCCTTAAGATTTTTATGCGGTTTGTCCCTTTCACTAGACTTCGATATTTTGTAGAACACTTGCCGACATCGGTTAAGCTAGAACTCTGTAGTGTTGGCGATATGTTCGAGGCGCATTGCAAAGACAATCCTCACCTATATCCACTAAATGATCAAAACCTTCAAGGATACTTTGATACATTTATAAGAAGCTATTACGACTTGTGGTACGTAATATCTGGGTCTACCGATGTAGAGGGTCGTCAACAGTCAATTTTTAGTCAAGCTGATGAGAGGTTCTACCTTCATATGGAAAGAAAGCACTTACCATATGAGAAGGTTGCAGAGTTGAATGATATATTAAATGAGAAAAATTCTAAGTTCATTACTGCATACATGAACCTAATTGACTTCATAAGAGGTAACTACAAAGAAGTTGATTTAAATTCATATCAGTAATAAAAATGTATCAAGTTAATTAACTACGCGCCTTTCAGGTGCCGGACGCAGCAAAGCTGCGCCGGTTATTGAGATGATATTTCAAATCCACTTCCGTGCTATAAAAGGAATTATTAATGAGTCAAGTGCCGAGTATTAAAAAGCTTAAGATTAAGAACTTCGGATGTATTGGAAACCAACCTGTTGAGTTGGATATTGATAACATTGTTGTCTTGGTCGGACCCAATAATGCTGGAAAGAGTACGATCCTAAAGGCATATGAAGCAGTGACCGATTGTTTGAAATTGGAACAAGATGATTTTCATAACAAACAAGTTAGCGTAGATAATTATCCTGAGATTGAAGTTCAATCAGTTGCAACCGAAGACAATAAACCAGGTGAAGAATGGTGCTCTAATCAAGCTGACGGTACATTTTTAGTTAGAGAAAAATGGAAGTGGACTGGAACAAATAGAGAGCCTGAAAGGGTTGGCTTTAATTTTGGTCTTGGTCGATGGGCGCAAGATGGTGATCAAGAGAAAATGCCATGGGGAATGAATAATGTAGCAAAGGCCAGAAGGCCTAAACCTCATAGGGTCAATACCTTTGATGATCCAGAAATTCAGTCTAAGGCCATAACATCTCTTCTAAAAAGTTTACTTGAAGATAGTATCCAAAGTATCAAAGAAAATGATGATGACGAAAAAACCAAGTATGAAACGCTTGTAGAAAGTCTTAAGTCTTTGCGGGACTCCTCCAAAATTACGCAGCAAGAGAGTATCGAGGGTCTGGAGGGTAGTGCGAATGAGATTATAAGCAAAATATTTCCAAGTCATGAATTAAAGATATCAGCACCTACAAGCTCAGCTCCAATTAAAATTGATCTCCTTGGTAATGAGTTTTCTATAGAAATGGGACCAATAGGTGGTTTGACGTTTCCACTAGATAAACAAGGAAGCGGCAGTCGAAGAACAGCATTATGGACAATACTAAAATTGTTAGCTGATAATGGTGTCCGTGCAAAAGCAGCAGGGCCAAAAGCTAAAGCACATCACGAGCCAGTCGGCCCTAATACAGCACATGTTTTGTTGCTTGATGAGCCAGAAGTTAGTCTCCACCCTTCTGCTACTGAAATCGCAAGAGATGTTCTCTATTCTTTGCCAGAGAATGATAACTGGCAGATTATGGTGGCGACACACTCACCAAGCTTTATTGATCTGACGAAGGATCACACGACCATTATCAGAGTTGACAAAACTCAAGACGATAACATTGAAACTACCACTTTGTTCAAACCTGAATCTGCACAATTAGATGATGATGACAAAGAAAACCTAAAGTTGATTAACTTATTTGACTCTCATATTTCCGAAGCCTTTTTCGGTGGCAGAGTTCTAATTGTTGAGGGTGATACTGAGTATTCAGCTTTTAACTACATTAAAAGTAAAGAGCTTGAGGCCGGTAACAACTCATACCATGATCTGAATGTAATCAGGGCAAGGGGGAAAGTTACTGTTGCATCCATGATGAAAGTTCTCAATCACTTTGGCAAAAAATTCTACGCGCTACATGATACCGATGTCCCAACAGTTCAATCCAAAAGAAAAAATAAAGATTTGAGTGTCGGTGGTGCGATAGTTTATGACCAGTTTACGATGACGAATCCAGCGTGGACTAACAATGAAAAAATTCTTGCTCAGATGACAGAACAATCTAGAGTTGTTGCTTCAGTAATCAACTTTGAGGATGCTTATTTTGACGAAACCATTGGTAGTGATAAGCCTGAAAACTGTATAAATCATATTAAAGAAGAGACAGATATGTATAACAAGATTAAGGACTTACTGGATGGCATTCTTGAAATAGAAGAAAATCAGTTACCTGAAGGTGCATTAACATGGTCTGATCTTTCGCAGCTAAATGATGCAGTTCAGGCACGGTTTGCTTCAGTTACATTCAACACTAATCAATAGAAATATAACAGATAAGGATAGGCCGCGCGTAGCCGCGTCCTTATCCCAAGTGTTGAACAAGCCCGAGTGATACCTTTATAGT
>NZ_JAUORC010000061.1:0-3369 GCF_030547465.1 Shewanella sp. 5_MG-2023 | reverse complement strand
CTACTGCGAAATTTTTTAAAGTGTTGTATAGACCTCGTAAACAAAGACGCATTCTTTTTCCGGCAGTATTTTGAGCAATACTTACATATTCGCGAAAATATTCAATTTACAACAAGGACTTAGCGGTGGTACCTTTAAAGTTTGAATTGAGCAGCCTGGAACATTATTGTGCTGCTATTGAATAAGCTGTTAGGGCTTTACTAACAATCTGCGTACTCAAGGTTAAATATGAGAGAAATAAATCTTCACTTTAAAACTCTTAAAGGTGGTTTTGTTATAGGGCTAGTAGCAAACAATGATTTTAGTTCGAGAGCTCTCTATGAATTGTTAAATATATTTTCTGAATCGCATGGAAACCAACTCGAAATAAATAGAGTTCAGGTTGTTACGATGGAGCTAAAGGAGCTTATTCGTTTATATGTAAAACGCTATGGTTCATTAGTGCCACAAATAAATAAATTGAATAAAAAAATATCTGACTTGCCGTGTTGTGAGCGTTTTTTACTATTAGAAAGTGAGCCGGAAAGTACTAAAGATAAATTAGCTTTTGAGGCCCTTTTGATGGTGTGTAATGGATTAAAAAGTGAGGGTGACGATTATATAGGGAATGACGTTTTTTCTAAGCAAATTGAAGCCTATTCAATGTTTAGTCCAAGAAGTGATATTAGGACTGTTATTGGTGAAAAAAATAAACGTAAAAGAAAGTGTAGGTTTTGCTCTAAAAGTGTAAGTGATGGCGCTCGGTTTCAGAGTGTTGCACATGCAATTCCTGAAGCTTTAGGTAATAAGAATATAATTTTGGCCGAAGAGTGTGATGAGTGTAATAGTTTCTTTGGCGATCATATTGAACCTTCCCTTATTGAGTTTTTAAATATATATCGTGTCACTTTGGGGATAAAAGGAAAGGACGGATATCCTAAGGTTAAATATGAAAATGGAGTAGCACAATTTGATGGTAAACATATCAATATAGCATCAAGAGATATTGATGAAGATGAAAATGGGAACCTTGCAATAAAATTAAAATCGAATAATAAATTCATCCCAATTGCGTTTTATAAGGCGTTGTGCAAGATTGCGCTATCAGTTATTGATAAAGGTGAATTAGTAAATCTTGATAAAACAATTGAGTGGTTGCTGGAGCTAGAGCATTCAACAGTGGAACTGCCAAAGATTGGCATGTTCATTAATCATTCTGGTTATTCTGGTCACCCAAAGATCATTGTTATGGCAAGAAAAGATGATTCATGTTTATCTCCGCACATCGTTTGTGAATTTCGAGTTGGGTGTTATGTGTATGCTTTCATTGTTCCTTTTTCAAATAAGGATACATTAAAATATTTGGGGGATGAGCAGATGAACGTGTTTTTTGACATGTTTCCGCAGTTTGCACAAAACAATGGCTGGGTTTATACGAGTTTTGACTCTGTTTTAGAAATTAAGCCTACCTATAATGTTAAGATTAATAATAGTGAATCTAGCCCTTACAAGAAATTCCAGCAGGTACCTGCGGCGCATCTGGTTTAGGCGTTAGGCTTCATAAAAAATTCTAGACGAATTAATATAATGGAAGTATAAAATTTAAAAATGGATATAGAGAAAGTTACTGAAACTAGTGTGTTGTCGGAATTACTTTTATCTTCATATGGCTTACACATCACAGATGCTCAAGAGCGTTTTAGCTCAGCATATGTGAAATTAATGTGTGCTGCCGCCAAAATTAATTATAGTGAACCTACAACTGATAATGAAAGTATTGATATTGAACTTATTGGTAAAGGTTTTCGTGGAAAATGGAAAAGACCCCGACTTCTTGCACAGCTAAAATGTACATCAAACTACAAATATATCGATATGAAAAATCAAGAGTTAGCTTTCCCTCTACCTCTAAAGAATTATAATGATCTTCGTGAAACTGATGATTTACCCAAAATACTTATAGTTGTATTTTGCCCTAAAGATAATCGTGAGTGGATTGAGCATTCTAGCTTACAATCTAAAGTCAGGTTTTCAGGTTATTGGGTTAGTATTGAGGGTTACCCAGAAGTAACCAATACAACTAATGTCACCGTTAGAGTGCCCTTTTCACAAGCCTTTAATAATCTGACTTTGTTAGAACTTATGGCTTCACATAGTGCTAAGGGGATAATGATATGAACTCTTTACTTTCACTGCCTTCAGTTACAAGTTTCTTAAGTCTAAATGGTTGGAAAAAAACATCTGAAATAAGAGGTGCCTTTCAAATTTGGCATAGTGATGAGTTTCCTAGTTCTGAAGTAACTCTTACTCTAGATGAAGACCATAAACGTTACCGATTATTGTTAGACGATGCTTTAGAAGAAATATCTGAATGCTTAATGATCCCTGTTGGGGTTTTAATCGAACAAATATCACCACAGAACTTTGATACAATTTCTGTTAGAGCAATAGGAGATGATGTAAAGCATGGTTCAATACCATTTGATGACGGTATAAAGCTTTTGTCATCATCACATAAATTACTTAAACACTGTTCAAATCAAGTTAAAAGGTTTAAAAATAAATCAAAACATTTAAGTAACTACTTGAACCATGTGGGCATGGGGCAGACTCAAATTGGTAGCTATATAGTTTCTATTCATTCACCACTTTATAGAGTAAACACTGATGATGAACCTGATTTATTTGATAGTGATATTTCCCTAGGGAGAATTATTAATAAGTCTTTTTACTCAAAAATATTTGAAGTGTCTTCAATTTTTAGTAAAAAGATTAATTTTGAGTTAATTACACAAAGCCTTTTAGAAATAGGAATAGATAAAAAAGATTGTGATGCTTTAATCGACATTATGGGGTCTCAGTCGCATAGAGATATTGAAATAAATGTTAATTGGTCGCCAAAAGAGTCTATCGAAGAGAGATATTGTAAATCGATACATTTATATGCTCGCAACGTTCAGTACATTGTCGACTATCGTGAAATCTTGAAAGAAAAGAAAGTAGAAAATAATATTCAATTATCAGGAGAAATTGCTGATCTTCATCGTGGCTATGATGATGAGCTTGGTAAGGCAAAATTAAGAACTAAATACCAAGAAAAGGATATTAGTATTTCTTTTTCTGTAAGTGATGAACAATACCTTACAGTGGCGAATGCTCACGTAAATAAGATTATTGTTACTATTACAGGTGAGTTAGAGGTAGTAAAAGTAGAACAAAAACTCACAGCTCATTTTATTACTATTGATGATTTGTCAGTAACTGAGAACTTAGAGATAGATTATTCAGAATAATACCTGGGCATAAAAAGCCCTAATCGGGTAGCCGGAGGTATCTAGCCTCCAGCCCCCACACCACCCTGCATGCGGCTCCGCACAGGGCGGTTCCCAA
>NZ_JAUORC010000060.1:0-3418 GCF_030547465.1 Shewanella sp. 5_MG-2023 | reverse complement strand
AATCGCGAAAATCGTCGACAATTCAATAATTCGGTTATCTACCCACTCACGGCGATGTTCATAGTTTTCGCCTGTCGACTTATCAAACCCACACAAAAATGCCTTACGTACCACACGCGAACAACAGTGGTAGTAAGGCGTATCTTCTAAACTCACGAGTATTTTTCTAGGTCTGGCCATCATTAATTACCGAAAATTAAGTAATAACTAAAGCCTAGTAGAGTGTTTAACATTTAGCCAACTAGAATGGGTGGCCTTGTTATTATCGGGGGTAGATGTAAGCGTTGTTTCAAAAGCGCTTTGCCATACATCGTTAAAACATACTTTGGTTTATGCTCATCAAGCTAGGCAAGCTATTGCTGAAGCGTTTCAGAAATTAGTTTGATTTGAAAAATAAGTGGAAAGTTCCAGTAGCTAAAGTGAAACACGCATTATGATTAAACCGATAATATCATGTTCAATCGACAGTTCAAATTATCGAACGTCTGCCTATAAGCAAGATAACGTTAAACATATTCAAAAAAGTTGAAGTTAATATGTACATACTTATAACCTATTTCTTGCGTTTCAACGATAAAAGAAAGGTATGCTATTAGAAAAATCATAACGGGTTTACCTGTTGTAGTTGGCCATAAAAATATAGGCTGAAACACTATTTTAAATTATGTATATTAACGTGATAAATATGGATTTTTAACACAGAACAGTTACAGGGATTTTTAATGTTTAAAGAGTTTTTTTTTATTTGTGCTATTGGAAGTATAGCTTTCATGCTACCAGCTCAGCAGATATCTCCAAATTATGCAAGCAAGCAGCTTTCTTCTCAGTTTACGCTGTCAAATGGATTAAGAGTTGTAGTTATATCGGATCCAAATGCTGAGGTATCAGCTGCCTCGCTCACTATCAAAGCAGGTCAACGTGAGGCTCCATTTCACGCCCAAGGATTACCACACCTATTAGAGCATATTGTGTTTTTGGGGAGTAAGCAGTATCCGCAAATTGACAGTTGGGATAATTTCTTTAAATCAGCAGGTGGTTGGTCTAATGGATCAACACGCAGCGGAAATACGCGTTATCATTTTCAGATACAAAATTCCTTATTTAGAGATGGTCTAGGAAGGTTAGTTGATATTATAGAAAGCCCAATGATATTGACTAACGCTGTTGATATAGGGCTTTCAGAAGTTAATGAGGAGTTTGAGTCTGGGAGAAATAATGATTGGCAAGGTATATTGTCAGTTATGAAAGACATGACTATCGACACAAATAGTGCTCGAAAATTTGGAATTGGAAATCATGAATCATTAGGTACAGAAGCTAGAAATATCGAACCAGCATTAAAAATATTCCATTCGCGTTTCTACGTTGCAAATAATATGGCTTTAGCCATATATACCAACGAGCCTCAAGAAGACATCATAAAGTTTATTAAATCTGAGTTTGGGTCTCTTGAATCTGGTGAAGATAATGTACCAAAATACATACCACTTCATTCTAATTCACAGTTAGCTACCTTAATTTCAATTGACTCTGAATCAAACCGTATATCGTTAGATATGCGGTTTGAGGTACCTAATAGGTTGTCAAAAACTAATTTTGATACTTCCACGTTAGTTATTGACTTAATTGGTCATGAAGCTCCAGGGTCTATTTTTCACTACCTTAAATCAAAAGGTTTGGCGTATTCGTTATCTGCATCATTCCAAGGTGATTACTTGAATGAAGTGTTGAATATATATATTGATTTAACGCCAAAAGGACATAATGAATTAGGCTTGGTTATGGGGAGTGTTTTTGCTTATGTGAATAAAATTAGCTCTGGTGTACCGTTATATGTGCAGAAAGAGCTACAGCTTGTTCGAGAGAGAGTTTTAGATAAAGCGGTAAGTAAAGAGCCTGGAGATTGGTTAAGTGATATATCTGATACCTTATTACATTTTGAAACTGTCAATTCAATTACACATAAGGGGAGTTTCGACCTAGTAAGCTCAATGGACTTAAGAGGTTATTTGAGCCATTTAACCCCCTCAAATATGCAAGCATTCGTCACAAGCAAGACTGATAAAGTATATAAGCGATCTTCTAGCTTTTATGATCGCCAATTTAGTATATCAAAAATAGGGGACACCATTGATAAAAGTATTCCCCAATTAGACAGAGATAATTTCCATTTTCCGAGTGAAAACCCTTATTTGAGTCAAGATAAGCAAACTAGAATAGAATTCCCACTTGAAGTATCAATAGTAGATGTCAAAAAAGGAGAGATGAGCGATGAAATACTCATTCAACTTGAGGGACATAGGAATAGGTCGAGCTCTCAAACTAGAGTAATGTCACTTTTACTAATTGAAAAACTAAGGAGCGCGTTAGGAGATAAAGCTTACTTTGCAGCTGTTGCCGACTATAAACTTGAAACTCACCTTAACTATCAATCAATCGGCATAGTGCTGTCTGGACAAGGAAAGCTGCTTGCAAAATATGCCCATGATATTTTAAGGAGTGGTTTAAAAGAGGTGAGTGCTGTTGAATTAGAGCGAATTAAGGATATTTCGCTCAGAAAGTATAATTACAACCTTAGGGATAAAGCCTTTAAGCTGGCAATACTTGATTCGGATAGTCAAGTTGATAAAAGGTTGTCACCAGATTTAATTCCTGAATTAATCAGTAAAGTAACTCAACCAGATTTCAACGATTTTATTACTGAAGTTAAAGAGTCAATTATAGTAGTAAACCCTACAGGTAAACCGATACTTACTGGTTATTTTACAAATAATAAAATGCACAAGCAAAATCGAAATTGGCACACCGATAATAAAGATGCCTACTCTGTAAGAATCGGAGTTGATTCACAGAAGAAGGCGCTTTCTCATACATTAGTCACTAGATATGCATCTCCAATTGATGAAGCAAGTCTCAGAGTGTTGAAGGAGCTAACTACAAGTGGGTTTAGTGATCTAATGAGAACTCAGAAAAAGATAGCTTATATAGCGAACTCCAAAATGAATAGGCTTTCTAGAGCTTCACTGTCCTATGTTGTTGAATCTTCTAGTACCGAACATTCTGTGTTAGTAAAATACACGCATGATTATCTACATAATCAGTTGCAAACAAGGTTTGACGGCATTTCAGAAGCGAGTTTTAAACAGGCTAAAACCAATGCACTACTTGGTTTGGGGGCAGAAACAAATGGTAAATCGTTCTTGAGAGCAATAAGTTATGAGATAGAAATGGGGTATAAGCCTCGTGAATACACCAACCAGGTTATAAAAGAAATTGAGTCTTTGGAGCTTTCAGAAGCAATATTGTTTTTATCAAAATTCAACAATCTGTACCTAAAAAAGTTACAAAGCCACCCATTATTTAGAAGTTATAACATAACGCCATTCGTTTTAAGTTGCTAACACTTACATCCATTAAC